>JAGWZS010000077.1 GCA_018971905.1 Rhodospirillales bacterium
CCAGGCCACACCCCCGCAGACCTCGCCTATGTGATTGGCGATGCCGTGTTCTGCGGCGACACCTTGTTCATGCCCGATTACGGCACCGCGCGGGCGGATTTTCCTGGCGGCGATGCGCGCAAGCTCTACCGTTCCATCCGCCGCCTGCTCGCTTTGCCAGAGACCGCGCGAGTCTTCCTCTGCCACGACTACAAAGCCCCAGGACGCGACAGCTACGCCTGGGAAACCACCATTGGCGCCGAGCGGGCGGGCAATGTGCATGTGCACGACGGCGTGACGGAAGATGCGTTCGTGGCGATGCGCGAGGCGCGGGATGCAACCTTGGGAATGCCGCGCCTGATCCTGCCTTCCGTGCAGGTGAACATGCGTGGCGGCCATCTGCCGCCGCCGGAGAGCAACGGCATACGCTATCTGAAAATCCCGCTGGACGCCGTGTAATGCCCTTGTCCTGGCTCTTCGGCCTGCTCGGCGGGCTCATGATCGGTACCGCCGCGGCGCTGATGCTGCTGGGGCTGGGGCGCATTGCCGGGGTAAGCGGCCTTGCCGCCCGTGCCACAGGGCTGGCGGATGCCGGGCCACCGCACACACTGGCCATGGCTTTTATTCTCGGCCTGCCGCTGGGTGGCTGGCTGATGGCGCGCGCCATGGGCGGCGTAAGCCTGAGTATCCCTTCAACCGCTACCCTGGTTGTGGGTGGGTTGCTGGTGGGGTTTGGCACGCGCCTGGGGTCTGGCTGCACCAGCGGGCACGGGGTATGCGGCATGTCCCGTTTTTCCCGCCGCTCCATTCTGGCAACGGTGATTTTCATGGCCAGCGGCATCGCCACCGTGGCCTTCATGCGGATGGCGGGGTTGTGATGAAGCAGATTTCCCTAGCACTGCTGGCAGGCGCCCTGTTCGGCGCCGGGCTGGCACTCTCCGGCATGGCGGACCCCGCGAAGGTGCGCGGTTTTCTGGATATTTTCGGCGCCTGGAATCCAACCCTGATGTTCGTGATGGGCGGCGCGCTGATGCCGATGGGCGTTGCCTGGCGCATCCAGGCGAAGCTGCGCGCCCCCCTGGCGGCGGAGCGGTTCAATCTGCCGGACACAACCAAGCTGGATGCCCGACTGATCGGCGGCGCGGTGCTGTTTGGCATTGGCTGGGGCGTTGCCGGGCTGTGCCCCGGCCCGGCCATCACAGACCTCGCCCTGGCACCACGCGCAGCCTTTGTTTTCGTTCTGGCGATGCTCGCCGGCATGGCCGCCTTTAAATTCACAAGCCCACGCCAGCCAACGGCGCGAAACCTGACAGCAGATTGGGGAGGCAGAAAAGATGAACGCTAGGCAAATTACACGAGATTTTTCAGTCTCACCGCAAATCACCCCAGAAGAGCTTTCTTCTATAGCGGCACAAGGCTTTCGCGCAATTATCTGCAACCGGCCAGACGGTGAGGCCGAGAACCAGCCCAATGCCACCACCATGCGTGATGCCGCCGAACAGGCGGGGCTTGGCTTTGTCTACGTGCCGGTACCAACCCGCGACGTGAGCGCCAGCGATGCCCGCAAAATGGCCGATGCCCTGGCCAGCCTGCCCGGCCCCGTTCTTGCCTATTGCGGCTCCGGCGCGCGGGCTGAAGCCGTATGGAATGCGGCACAGGCGCTGCGCGCCTCGCCAAAGAGCCAGGCCCTGAAAATGCATGACGTGGTGATCGTCGGCGGCGGCAGTGCCGGCATCGCCACCGCTGCAAGCCTGCTCAAGCGCCGCGCGGGGCTAGACATTGCCCTCATTGAACCCGCCGATGTGCATTATTACCAGCCAGGCTGGACGCTGGTTGGGGCTGGCGTGTTCCAGCCGCAATCCACCTGCCGCCCAATGTCCCAGGTGATGCCGGAGGGGGTGCAATGGATCAAAACCGCCGCCGCCGGGTTCGCGCCGGATGAAAACCGCGTGATCCTGGCCGACGGCAGCGATATTTCCTACCGTGTGCTCATCGTCGCCACCGGCATCCGGCTGGCGTGGGAGACAATCCCCGGCCTCGCTGAGACGTTGGGACGCAACGGTGTCACCTCCAATTACCGGTTCGATCTTGCCCCTTACACGAATAGGCTGACCAGCGAGTTAAAATCCGGCCGGGCCATCTTCACCCAGCCGCCTATGCCCATCAAATGCGCGGGCGCGCCGCAAAAGGCGATGTATCTCTCCTGCGACCGCTGGCTAAAAGCCGGAGCATTGAAGAATATTTCAGTCGAGTTCGATAATGCCGGGGCTGTGCTGTTCGGCGTGGCCGCTTATGTGCCAGCATTGATGAGCTATATCGAACGCTACAACATTCAGCTCAACTTCGAAACGAAATTGGTGAAGGTGGATGGCGAAGCCCGCGTGGCGAGCTTCGAGCGCAAGGGCGCGAACGGTCCTGAGATTGTCGAGCGTGCATTCGACATGTTGCACGCCGTGCCGCCGCAGGTGGCGCCGGATTGCGTACGCACCAGCCCGCTTGCCGCGGCCAATGGGTTTGCGGCGGTGGACGAGGCCACGTTGCAGCACCCCGCCTTCCCCAACGTGTTCGCGCTGGGTGACGCTTGTTCCGCCTCCAATGCCAAAACCGCCGCCGCCGCGCGGCAGCAGGCCCCGGTGGTGGCGGTAAATGTGCTGGCACAGCTTGAGGGCAAGCCCCTGCAAGCCGCCTATACAGGCTATGGCAGTTGCCCGTTGACGGTGGAGCACGGGCGCATCGTGCTCGCCGAATTTGGCTACGGCGGCAAGCTGATGCCAACCTTCCCCACCTGGCTACTGGATGGCACCAAACCCACCCGCGCCGCCTGGTTTCTGAAGGATCGGCTGCTGCCTTCTATCTATTGGCAGGGTATGCTGAAGGGGCGGGAATGGCTGGCGCGGCCACAGCCTCTCAACACCCCGGCACAGCCGCGTTGAGACCGCCATGGCGCTAGACACCGTTCAATATTTACTGGGTGCCGTTAGTGGCGGGCTGGTTGGCTTCACACTTGGGCTGGTGGGTGGCGGGGGGTCCATTCTGGCGGTGCCGCTCATGGTTTATCTGGTCGGCGTGCGAGACCCGCATGTCGCCATCGGCACCAGCGCCTTGGCCGTGGCGGCGAATGCCCTTACCGGGCTGGCAAGCCATGCCCGCGCGCATACAGTGAAATGGCGCTGCGGCGGGCTGTATGCGGCGGCGGGCATTGTTGGTGCCTTTGCCGGCTCAACCCTCGGAAAAATGGTGGACGGCCAGAAACTTCTGTTTCTGTTCGCGCTGCTGATGGTCGGCATCGGCATCGTCATGCTGCGCGGGCGGCGCAACCAAGGCGTGGAAGGCGCGCAATGCACGCGCGAAAACGCCCCGAAGGTGCTCGGATTTGGTTTGGCCACCGGAGGGTTTTCAGGATTTTTTGGCATTGGCGGCGGCTTTCTCATCGTGCCTGGGCTGATTGCCTCTACCCGTATGCCGATCATCAATGCCGTTGGCACCTCGCTGATGGCGGTGGCGGCCTTCGGCTTTACCACAGCACTTAATTATGCGGCTTCAGGGCTGGTTGATTGGTGGCTGGCCCTTGTGTTCATCGGCGCGGGTGTTGGCGGAGGCATCGCGGGCACCATGGCCGCCCACAAACTGGCCGGAAACAGGGGGCAGCTCACCACGATATTCGCCTGCCTGGTTTTCGTGGTGGCCGCCTACATGCTCTACCGCACGTGATTGCGGCTACGCCGTTACCGCCGTGTTCAGCTTAATCAGCTGCGCGTACCAATGGTATGAATCTTTTGGCGTACGCTTTTGCGTTTCATAATCCACATCCACAAGGCCGAAACGCCACTTCAACCCGCCATCCCATTCAAAATCATCCAGCAAAGTCCAGACGAAATAACCAGATACGTTGGCACCCTGGTCGATGGCTTTCTTTAAAAATGACAAATGCTGCTGAAGATAGGCGATCCGGCCGGCATCACGCAGACCATTGACGGGCCTGCCGTCCTGCACGGTGGCGAAGCCATTTTCAGAAATGAATATCTCTTGCCGGTTATAGGTGTTGGTGATTCGCATAAGGATTTCAGGCAATCCGTCAGGCTCGATCGGCCAGCCCAGCGCGGTATATTTTACCGGCGCATGGTCGGGGCCAAAATTGGCGTCCAGAGGAACCGAGGGGTCGGCCTGTATGTGCAGCCGGCTGTAGTAATTAACCCCGAGCAGATCGATCGGCTGATGCGTTTGCTCAAGGTCTCCGGGCTGGCAAAATGGCTCGAAATATTCCGCCACCAGCTCCGGGTAATGTCCGGCGAGAAGCGGGTCCAGCACCGCGCCATTCCACATGGCATCCAGGCGTTGCGCCGCCGCCACGTCTTCTGGCTTATCCGTGCTTGGCCAGATTGGCTCGACGCACGCAACCGTGCCAATGCGCCCCTTCACGCCATTGGCCCGCAAAGCCTGAATCGTCAGCCCCTGACCAAGATTAAGATGATGCAGGGCAGACGCCCAGGACGCCATACCGGTCAACCCTGGCGCATGAACCCCAACGCCATGGCCAAACCGCGAATGCACCGCGGCTTCATTCAGCACCATCCAGTGGGAAACACGGTCACCAAAATGCCGGCTGACCTGGTCCGAAAATTCCGCCAGCCGGGCGGAGGTATCGCGGTTTCTCCAGCCCCCGCGTTCCTGCAACCTCTGGGGAAGGTCCCAATGATACAGGCACATCCACGGCGCGATATTCTTGGCCAGCAGACGATCGATCAGCAGGTCGTAAAAACCAAAGCCGGTGGCATTCGGCGTGCGGTCATCGGTTGGAAAAAGCCGCGACCAGCAAATCGAAAAACGATAATTCTTGATGCCAGCGCCAGCGATCAGGTCAATGTCTTCCGGCATACGATGGTAATGGTCACAGGCAACATCCGCGGTGTCGCCATCGGTAATGTGATGC
The DNA here is from genome assembly GCA_018971905.1 of Rhodospirillales bacterium. Taxonomy (GTDB): domain Bacteria; phylum Pseudomonadota; class Alphaproteobacteria; order Acetobacterales; family Acetobacteraceae; genus Acidocella. Next base: position 4,910 of record JAGWZS010000077.1, read on the forward strand.
GGCTCATGGCAGAATACATCCCATATGCTGGGCGCGCGTCCCCCCTCATGCACCGCGCCTTCAATCTGATAGGCCGAGGTTGAGATGCCAAAATTGAAATTCGGGCCGAATTGCAGCGATTCCATCCCGGCTTGCTTGGCGGGAATAACGGGCAAAGCACTGGCTATGGAAAGAGTTGCCGGTGCAGTTAAAAGCTTGCGTCTTTGCATAAAAGAACCCGTTCCCCGTGAATTTCAAATCAACACCAGAAAAATGCCTGACATTTCCCTTATGCCGCGTCAATCACGCGCGGCTGCCCCGCCTCAATCTCTTCGAGCGAGCGCCCCATGGTCTCCGGCACCAGATACCAGGTGAACAATATGGAGATAAGGGTGAGGGCCGCATAAAGGTAAAACGTGTTGCCGCGGCCAATCGCCTGGTTCAGATCCAGGAAGGTAAAAGACACCAGCATGTTGAACACCCAGTTCATGATCGTGGCGACGCTCATCGCGCGGGCCCGGATGGCAAGCGGGAATATTTCCGAGATCAGCAGCCAGAAGACAGGACCAAGCCCGATCGCGAAAAACGCCACGTAGATTGCGATGAACAGGATGATGCCCCAGGCCAGTTCAGGATGGGTGGTCGTCCCAACCGCAAAGCAGGCACCCAGAATGAGCAGTGAGACAAACATGCCTGCAAGCCCGACGAGCAGGATGTTGCGGCGCCCCACCTTGTCTAGCAGCCGCACCGCGACGATAGTGAATATGACGTTCACCAGGCCGATTCCGGCCGTGACAAGAATCGCCCCCGTGGCCGTCGCGATGCCGCTATCCGTGAACACAGTGGGAGCAAAATAGATCACCGTATTGATGCCGGTGATCTGCTGAAAAATTGCCAGCCCCACGCCAACCACCAGCGGGATACGCACGCGCGCGCTGAATACGGCGGCCCAACCGCCATCGGCGCGTTCAGTCTTGCTGATGTCCTGGCGAAGCGCCTCGAATTCCCGCGCGGGATCGGTGCCCGGGCGCAGCCGGCGGAGTGCCGCTTCAGCTGCATCTATCTTGCCGCGGCCCATAAGCCAGCGCGGACTCTCCGGCAGAACCAACATGCCCGCGAACAGCAAGGCGCCCGGCACAGCGGCGGCACCCAGCATCAGCCGCCACGTAAGGCTGCCGCCCTGGCCAGACCCCTGGCCGAAATAGGCCAAGGCGAAATCCACCAAAAAGGACAGAAAAAGCCCGAGCGTGATGAAAAGCTGGTTCAGTGTTACAATGCCGCCGCGGCGCGACGCATCAGCGATTTCAGAGAGATAAAGCGGTGTGAGCATGGAAGCGACGCCGATTGCGAGCCCCAGAATAAAGCGCCCAACAACCAGTATTTCAAAGCTCCAGGCCGATGCGCAAAGCAGCGCCCCGCCCACGAACACCAGGGCAATTGCCAACAAAACGATGCGGCGGCCAAACCGGTCGGCTATGGGGCCGATGATCGCGGCGCCGATGGCCGCCCCCGCCAGGGTAACGGCAACCACAAGGCCCTGGAGGCTGCTTGAGAGCTGAAAACTGTTGCGGATGTAAAGCAGCGCACCTGAGATCACGCCCGTGTCGTAGCCGAACAAAAGCCCACCCAAACCCGCGACGATCGTGATCGCCTTGAAGCCGTTCGTGCCGCCCATTACCGCTTCCCCTCTGTGGTCGCCTTCTGTGTTGCCGGAAGGAAACGGCTATTTCACCACCCCGTCAATTGGCCTGCCCGGGGAATTTTGCGGCATGCAGGCAACCCTGCCGCAAATCCGCGCGGCTTGGCTGCGCGCCAGTCAGCAGGCGCTGCCCACAGAGCCCGCCCCATGGACACGCCCCGAATCAGCGATCCACAACCTGCTTTTGCAAAAACCACAATCCCATATAATCAACAACTAACAATTTGTTAGTGTGTTCCATGTGGAACATTTCTGCTCCGGCGCGCCTGCCAGCCCAGCCCGCCATAGGCCAGCCCCGTCGCCACCGCCGCGGCACCTATCCGCACCCAGGGCGCATCGCCAAACATCCCCGCCCCCAGCGTGAACACCACCATCAGCCCTACCGCCAGCCCCGGCACCGCGAAAGGTTTCAACAACGCCAGCGGTGAAACGCGCCATTCCCGCCGCAGATAATTCACGCTCCAGCCCAGCAAAAATGGATAAATCCCCAGCCATGCCCCGGCCACCGCCACCAGCCCCATCGGCCCATGCACCGTGATACCCGCCAGCAGAATCAATCCGCCCAGCAGCGCCAGCGTCACGAAAGAGAGCCGTGCCGCCTTGCCCGGCTGCCCCGTGCCCATCAGCAGCGGGGTGATCAGTTGCGAGGCAATGCGCAGCACCGCCGCACCCGCCAGAATCCGCAACGGCCAGGCCGCCGCCGCGTAAGAATGCCCTTGGGCGTCATGCAGCAACCCCATCAGCGGCATGGCCATCAGCCCCAGCCCGGCCATCAGCGGCGCCACCAGGCTTGCCACGCGCCGCAGCGCCCAAAACAGCGCATCCCGCAATTGCCCAGGTGCGGCCGCCAGTTTCGCGAACACCGGCAAGGCCGTGCGGTTGATAATCGTGCCCACCGCCATCGCCGGTTCCATCACCACGTCAAACGCCACGCGGTACACCGCGAGCGCGGCCGCGCCGTAAAACCAGCCCACCAGCAGATAATCGATATTCTTGAAAATCTGCTCGAATATATTGGCACTGGCCGAGCGCAGCCCAAAGGAAACCAGAGGCTTTATCTCCGAAAACGAAAAATGCCACCCCGGCCTGAATGGCCGCGCCCATAGCGCGCCCGCCAGAATAAACACGCCGGAGGCGAAATACCCGCCCACCAGTGCCCAGGTGCCACCGCCCATCACCGCAATGGCCAGCCGCACCATTGCCGCGCCAAATGTCGCAAACACATTTATCGCGGCGATTTTCTCATATTTCAGCTCGCGGTTCAGCAGCGCCAGCGGAATCACCGCCGCCCCCACCAAGGGCTGTTTGGCCGCCAGCGCCAGAAAGTAAAGCGGCATCCCCGCCATGCCGTAAACCCACCCCACCGCCGGGGACAGCACCACCGCCATCACCCCCACCAGCAAGGCGGCGGCCATGATAAACCAGAACAGCGATTGCAATTGCCGTTCGCTTGTCTCCTTGGCCTGCACCAGCGCCTCATTGGTGCCGAGGCCATCAAACGCCTCCACCACCATGCCGATGGAGAGC
>JAGWZS010000078.1 GCA_018971905.1 Rhodospirillales bacterium
GAAAGACGCCATCGCCGCGACGCTGCGCGACGCCGCGCAAGACCCCGCCTTCGCCGCCGAGGCGCTGATTCTGCCTATGGAATCGCTGCTGGCGGATGAGATGAAGATTGCGGACCCTGAAGCGATCCACACTGTACGCCAAGCAGCACGGCGGGCGCTGGGCCAGGCGTTGCAGGCGGAATTCCAGGCCGTTTATGAGGCTTTTGGCAACGCGGCACCGGACGATGTTTCCGGCCCCGCCATGGGTGCGCGGGCGTTGCGCAACGCGGCTCTGGGCTATTTATGTGCCGCCGGAAACACGAGCCTGGCCGCCCGGCAATTTGCCGCTGCCGGCAACATGACCGAGAAGCTCGCCGCGCTCACGAATCTTGTTGATATTCCGGACGCCGAACGCGAGGACGCGCTGCAGGATTTTTATGGGCAATGGCACAATACGCCACTGGTACTGGACAAATGGTTTTCAGTGCAGGCACGCAGCAACGCGCCGGATACGCTCGCCATTGTGCAACGCCTGGCCAGGCACCCGGCCATGGATTTGCGCAACCCCAACCGCGTGCGCGCACTCATCGGCGCGTTTACAGCCAATCCCTCGAAGTTTCACGATCCCTCAGGTGCTGGCTACAAGCTGCTGGCAGATTTCGTGCTGCAACTGGACGAAACCAACCCGCAAATTGCAGCCCGGCTGGTGACAGCACTTGGCACCTGGCGCCGGTTTGGCCCGGCACGGCAGGAATTAATGAAAGCGGAGCTTGAACGCGTGCTGGCGCGTGAGCAACTGAGCCGCAACACCTATGAACTTGCCGCCAAGGCGCTGGCATAAGGAACATTTGAATGATCGAGCTTTATTACTGGACCACGCCGAACGGGCATAAGGTCACTATCTTTCTTGAGGAAGCCGGGGTGGATTATAAAATCTTTCCGGTCAACATTTCCAAGGGCGAGCAGTTCAACCCGGATTTCCTGAAATTCGCACCAAACAACCGCATCCCCGCCATCCGCGACATGGCGCCGGCAGATGGCGGCGAGCCTCTAGGCATTTTCGAGAGCGGGGCAATTCTTGAATATCTGGCGGACAAAACCGGCCAGTTTCTGCCGAAAGAGCCACGCGCGCGCTTCAATGTTCTGCAATGGCTGTATTGGCAGATGGGCGGGCTGGGGCCAATGGCCGGGCAGAACCACCACTTCGTGCAATATGCGCCGGAGCGGATTCCTTACGCGATGGAACGCTACGTGAAAGAAACCAACCGCCTCTATGGTGTGCTGAACAAGCAGCTTGAGGGCAAGGCGTATATCGCGGGTGAATATTCCATTGCGGATATGGCGAGCTACCCTTGGATTGTGCCCTACGAACGCCAGCAGCAAAAGCTTGAGGATTTTCCGAATCTGCAAGCCTGGTTCGCGCGCATGGCCGCCCGCCCCGCCGTGCAGCGTGCCTATGCCAAGGCCAAGGAGGTGAACGGCACGCCCACCGTATCACCGGAATCGAAAGCCATTCTGTTTGGTCAGACCGCGCGGTGAACCGGCGGCTTTACGCTTTCCAGAATGTCATCAACAGCCCGCCGGCGACGATGAGCGCGCCGCCGGCGAGAATTGGCGTGGTGGGGGCAATGCCAAAGGCGAAGCGATTGATGAGCTGCGCCACGACGAAGAACAAGGTTACGTAAACACCGAGGAGCTTTCCAAAGTCCCACGGCGGCAGATTAACCGTGACGCCATAAGTGAACAGCACCAGGGCGGCCAAGCCAAAAACCCCAAGGCGCACCGGCATGGCGTGGGCGTGCAGGGCGGTGCGGGCCAACGCATCGCCCCCGGCTTCAAGGGTAGCGGCAAGGGCGAGCAGCAGCAGAATCGAAAAACTGTTCATGCCCGCCAGGTTGCGCCACGGGAGGGCTTCAGCGCAATCTAAACCTGCTTGCGATATTGGATGAACCCTGACTTTTCGGCGACGTTATTGTAAAGCGCCTGGGCGGTTTTGTTGGTTTCGTGTGTCATCCAGTAAACGCGGGTGCTTCCCGCCGCGCGGGCGGCCGCATACACCGCTTCGATCAAGGCCCGGCCAACGCCTTTGCCGCGCGCGGCTTCGGCGGTGAACAAATCCTCCAGATAACACACATCCTCCACCATCCAGGTATTGCGATGGAAGATGTAATGCACGAGGCCGAGAAGCACGCCATTTTCCTCCGCCACCAGGGCGTGGACGGGCTCAGCCGCATCGAAGAAGCGCGCCCAGAGGGTTTCCGTGACGTGTTCCGGCAGGTTTTCCTCTTCGTAGAACGTAAGATAACCCTGCCAGAGCGGCAGCCAGTTTGCTTTATCCTCCGGGCGGACGGGGCGGATGATCATGCAAGCCTCCCTAACGCGGCACTGAGGCGCTGTGCCTCGTTGGCGAAACTCTCCTCACGCTCGCGGTGTTCTTCCAAAACCGCTTCCGGCGCGCGGGAGGTGAAATCCGTGTTCGCAAGCTTGGCCTGGACCTTTTTCAACTCGGCTTCGGCTTTGGCGAGCGTATTGGCGAGGCGTTTTTTCTCGGCTTCGAGGTCGATGAGACCTTCGAGGGGCAGAATGATCGTCGCCTCATTCAGCACCGCCTGCGCGGCGTTTTTGGGCACCGGGCCGGTGAGCGGGCCGATCTCCGAGGCGCGGGCCATGCGGGAGATGGCTTCAAACCAGCGCTCAGCGCGGGCAAGAGTCTCGGGTTTCGCGTCTTGCAAAAACACTGGGGATTTTTGCGAGGGCGGCACGTTCATTTCCGACCGCACGGTGCGAATTTCGGAAACAAGGCCGACAAGCCAGTTGATTTCCTCCGCCGCGTCTTCCGCGCCGGTGATGGCGGCGGGTTCCGGCCAGTGAGCGGAGATGAGTGAGTAGGCTTCACCGTAGTTGAAATGATCCCAGAGTTCCTCAGTCACGTAAGGAATCAGCGGGTGCATCAACCGCAGCAGCACACCCAGAACATAGGCTGCCGTGTCACGGATTTCCTGCGCATCGGCCTCGCTGGTGAAGCCAGGTTTGGCGAGTTCGATGAACCAGTCGCAGAAATCGCCCCAGGCGAAGCGGTAGCAGGCGGCGGCGTAATCATTTGGGCGAAAAGCATCCAACCCGACGGTGGCGGCGGTAATCGCCTCGTTGGCGCGGGCAAGAATCCAGCGGCACAGCGGCAGTTTCGCATTTTCAGGCTTGAAATCCGGGTTCGGCTTCACCCCGTTCATTTCCAGGAAGCGCGCGGCGTTCCAGATTTTGGTAATGAAGGCGCGGTTGGTCTCGACGATCTTCTCGCCCAGTTTCACGTCCCGCCCCTGCCCCGCGGCGGCGGCGACGGAGTATCGCAGCGCATCCGTCCCGAATTTGTCGATGAGGGTGAGAGGGTCCAGCACATTGCCCTTGGATTTGGACATTTTCTGGCCCTTTTCGTCGCGCACCAGGCCGTGGATGTAGATGGTGCGGAACGGCACATCGCCCATGAAATGCAGGCCCATCATCATCATCCGGGCGACCCAGAAGAAGATGATGTCGAAGCCGGTCACCAGCGTGTCGGTGGGGTAGTATTTGGCCAATTCCGGCGTTTGCTCCGGCCAACCGAGCGTGGAGAAGGGCCAGAGGGCGGAGGAGAACCAGGTATCCAGCACATCCTCATCCTGGGTGAGCTTAACGCCCGCCCCGGCCTTGGCCTGTGCCTCGGCCTCAGTGCGCGCCACGTAAACCTTGCCGGCTTCGTCGTACCAAGCCGGAATCCGGTGGCCCCACCAAAGCTGGCGGGAAATGCACCAGGGCTGGATATCGCGCATCCAGGCGAAGAAGGTGTTTTCCCACTGCTTGGGCACAAACTGGGTACGGCCTTCCTCAACCGCTTTGATGGCGGGCTGTGCGAGCACATGCGCGTTGCAATACCATTGCGTGGTAAGATACGGCTCAATCACCGTGCCCGAGCGGTCGCCATAAGGCACCACGTTCTGGTGAGGCTTCACCTCGACCAGTTGCTCACGCGCTTCCAGCTCCGCCACGATGAGCTTGCGGGCGGCGAAACGGTCCTGGCCTTCCAGCAAGCGCACAAACTCCGGCATCTCGCCCAATTCCGAGAGGGTGATACGGCCCTGGCGGTCGAGCATCGAGGGCATGGCCAGGCCGTGCCGCTTGCCCACCTCGAAATCGTTGAAATCATGCGCGGGGGTAATCTTCACCGCACCCGTGCCCTTCTCCGGGTCAGCATATTCATCCGCGATGATGGGGATCCGCCGCCCCGTCAGCGGCAGCACCACATGCCGACCGATGAGGTGCTTGTATTTTTCGTTCTCGGGATGCACGGCCACGGCGGTATCCGCCAGCATCGTCTCCGGCCGGGTGGTGGCGACGATGATCTCCTCGCCGCCCTCAACCAGGTAGCGAATGTGCCACATATTCCCCTTGGTTTCGCGGCTCTCCACCTCGAGGTCGGAGATCGCGGTCTGCAACTGGGTGTCCCAGTTCACCAGGCGCTTGTCCTGATAGATCAGACCTTCCTCGAACAGCCGCACGAACACTTCGCGCACCGCCACGGAAAGCCCCTCATCCATGGTGAAGCGCTCGCGCGCCCAGTCCGGCGAGGCGCCGAGACGGCGCAACTGCTGGGTGATGGCACCGCCTGACTCGGCCTTCCACTGCCAGACGCGGGAGAGAAAGGTCTCGCGGCCAAGCTCTTTGCGCGAGACGCCTTCCTTATCCAGCAACCGCTCCACCACCATCTGCGTGGCAATGCCGGCGTGGTCCGTGCCCGGCTGCCAAAGCACATCGCGCCCCTGCATGCGGCGGTAGCGGACAAGAATATCCTGCAACGTCATGGTCAGGGCGTGGCCCACATGCAGGCTGCCGGTTACGTTCGGCGGCGGGATCATGATGGTGTAGGGCTGCGCGTTGCTCTCCGGCTGCGCGGCAAACGCGCCGGAGGCTTCCCAACCGGCATAAAGCCGCGCCTCGGATGAGGCCGGCTCGAAAGTCTTGTCCAGTGTCGTCACGAAAACCCTCCGCGCCCGATGCCGGGCGCGCTATTCATCAAAAAATCAATCAGCCCTGGGCGCGGTCCATCACGCGGTTGATCTCGGCGCGCACCACGCGCTCCACCAGGCTTGGCAGATGCGTGTCCAGCCAGGCCTTCAGCACCGGCTTCACTTCCTCGCGCACGATATCCTCGATGGTGATGCCCGGGCGGCCGACCGTTGCGGAACGCTCAGCGCTCACGCTGCGCACCAGCGCGCCGATGGAATTGCTGATCTCGGAAACGGCCTGATCGTCAACCAGCCCTTGCGGGCTCTGCACTTGCTCTTCCATGTAATGTTCCTTTTCTTCTTCTATCGGCTGTTCCGTGAAAGTCACCAAATCCGGCGTGGAGGGTGATTGAAGGTCTATGAAAGGTTCAACTACTACATTATCCGCCTGAGCCCAGGATTCCGCGCCCACGCCAGGCTCATAGCTTTGCAGGCTTGCTTCAGCCGTGAAGTGCGCGGCCTCCGCCGGAACGGAAGCCTCAACATGCGGCTCTGGCTCGGGCGAAGGCGGCTCGGTGGCGGAAGCCGCGGCGGGAAGCTCCTGCTCTTGCACGCGCATACTGGCATCCAGGAGAAGCTCCTCCTGGTCTTCTGGCATCATTGCCACCCTCGCGTCTTCCTCAGAAAGAATCCGCCTGATGGAAGCCAGAATTTCCTCCATGGACGGCTCGGCGGCGCTTGCCGGGCCGGAGCGGTTGGAGATGCCGTCACCTTCGCTCATCGTGCCTCCTCATGGCGTGTTCAGCATCGCACCATCCGGCGCGAGCCCGGCATCCTGGTCTGCCGCGCCGCCCGTGCCAAAACCGGCGAACTTAACCGCCTCGTAATATTTCTGGTCGTCATATTCCTGCACCGGCAAGTTCAGGTCCTTCGCGGTAAGCCGGCCAATCGCCAAGGCGATATTGTATGAATAATTCACCATTTGCGAGATATTCTGCACCTGCTGAACCTGCGCGTTCAACAAAGATTGCTGGGCATTGAGCACATCGAGCGTGGTGCGGGTGCCCACCAGCTCCTCGCGCTCCGTTCCGTCCAGGGCAATTGCGCTTGCTTTAATCTCCGCATTCGCCGCCAGCACCGCACCGCGCGAGGCGGTCATGCCTTCCCATGCCTGGGCCGCGTTCTCATAAGCCTTGCGCTGCGCCACCAAAATCGCCGCAAACGCTTGCTGTTCCTTGGCTCTGGCGGCGCGGATGGCCGAATATTCCTGCCCGCCCTGGTAGAGCGGCACGGTAAGCTGCCCGGTGAAGGACGCGCCACGCTGGAAGATATTCTGGCCGGAGCTGCCGGACTCGTCATAGCCTGAAGCCTGGAGGGAAAGCTGCGGCATCAAGGCCGCAAACGCCACGTCCACCGCGTCTTTGGCGGATGCGTCGGTAAATTCGGCGGCGATAACGTCCGGATTATTGCGCAGCGCCAGCGCGGCCGCCTGCGCCGTATCATTCACCGGCAGCACCAGCGGCTGCGGCGGCGCCAGATCCGACGCCGGGTACTCGCCCACCAGCTGCCGGAAATTCTCCCGGGCGATTTCGAGATTCCCCTGGGCCACGTTCACCTGCTGCTCCGCCTGGGCCAGCGACGCCTGCGCCTGCGCCACAGAGGTCATGGTGATTTCACCCAGATTGAACTGCGCCTTGGTGTCGTGCACCTGCTGGCGCATCACCTGCTCGTTATTGTTCTGCAATTCCAGCAACTTCTGGTCGGTAACAACAGACACGTAAGCCTGCACGACACTGTAAAACACGGTCTGCTCCTGGGAGAGCAGCTGCGCGCGGGCAGCGTAGACATCGTTTTTGGCCTGCCGCGTCTGGCTCGTGGTTTTGCCGCCGTCGTAAATGGGCTGGGTAACGGTGAGCTGGGCAATTTTCTCGGTGCCGTTTTCAGGCACTCTGGTGTGCTGCGTCACAGGCAGGTTGGTCAGCGGGTTGATTCCGGTCGTGGCATATTTCTCAACACCGGTGACACGCCCGAGCTGCCCCTGGAATGTTACCGTCGGCCGCCAGCCGGAAAGTGCCGCCGGCACCTCTTCGTCGGTTTGGCGCAGGGCGGCGCGTTGTTCCTGCAAGGTGGGGTTGTTGTAATAGGCGTCAACCAGCGCATCGGTAAGGGTGGCCGGTGGAGCCGCCAGGGCTGGCGCAATCCCCAGCGCAAGCCCGCCCACCGCGCCGCCCAGCAACCATGGGGGCATAGCGCTCTTCATGCTCAGAAGCTGAAAACCGGAGCGGGCATGAACTGGGGCAACAAGGGCACTGTGCAGTCAAACACCCTCACGCTGGACCAGCCACCCGCCCCAGGCTCTGCCACCACGGCACGCCCCAGCGCGCCGGGCGCGGCGTCATCGGCCAGAATGGTGATAACCTGGCCGCCAGGGCTGAGCTGGGCGGCAAGCGCATCGGGAATATCCAGCACAGCGCCCTCAATAATAATGACATCATAGGGGCTGCCGGAGGGCCACCCCGCGGCCAGCCGCCCGGCCACGGCCTGCACCTTGGGCGCATAGGCCGCTAGCGCGGCATTGGTAAGGCGGGCTTCTTCCTCTAGGGCCACAACCTCAACCCCCGCCAGGCTCAGCAGCGCCGCCAGGTAGCCGCTGCCCGCTCCAACAACCAAAACATGGGTGGGGTTGGCGTCCAGCGCCAATTGCGCCAGCCGCGCCACAATCATCGGCTGCAGCATGAAACGCCCGCCGCCCAGCGGCAGGTCTGCATCCGCATAGGCCAAAGGGCTGGCGGCGGCAAAAGCCTCACGCGGCAGCACGCGCATCGCCGCGGTAACCCGCGTGTCGTGCACATGGTTGGGGCGGACCTGCGAATCCACCATGTTGTCGCGCTGTACCGCCAAAGCATTCAAATCGGCCATGGAACCCTTCTATTTCGCAAGTGCGGCACTTATAGCGGCCCCGCGGGCCTAAACTCAACCGCCCCGGCGCAAGGCGCGTTTACGAATATAAAACACGGCTTGACCACCACGGCCGAGGCGAGGATATAGGGGCCGTACCAGAAGGTCCGGTGGCAGAGTGGTGATGTAGCGGACTGCAAATCCGTGAATGTGGGTTCGATTCCCGCCCGGACCTCCA
>JAGWZS010000079.1 GCA_018971905.1 Rhodospirillales bacterium
CAAGTTTAAATTGTCTATAGTTATTCCGGCTGCCGCGCTTCGCCGCGCTTGGTCACGAGCAGGCCGCTGGCCTGGCAGGTCGGCATCATCTCGATCCGGTTGATATTCATATGTTTGGGCAGAGAGACGAGCCAGGCAGCAGTGTCGGCGATATCCTCCGCCGTGAGGGGCTGCACGCCCTGGTAGAGGGACGCGGCCCTGTCCGCATCTCCCCTGAAGCGCAAGGTGCTGAACTCCGTGCCGCTGACCAGGCCAGGCTCGATATCGGTGACGCGGATGTTTTTGCCGACCAGATCGGCGCGCAGATTGAGAGAGAATTGCTGGACAAACGCCTTGCTGGCGCCATAGACATGCCCGCCGGGATAGGGGTATTCCCCGGCGGTGGAGCCGAGATTCAGGATGATCCCATCATCGCGCGCCACCATTTGCGGCAGCACGGCGCGGGTCATGTGGATCAGCCCGGTGATGTTGGTGGCGACCACTTTGTCCCACTCCTCCAAATCAGACTCCCAGGCGGGGCCAAGCCCAAATGCCAGACCGGCATTGTTCACCAGCACGTCGATCTGCTGCCAGGCTTGCGGCAGCGCGGGGATAAAGGCAGCGATGGCGTCTTTATCCGTCACGTCCAGCGCCGCGATGTAAAGGTTTTCGCCCAACGCGGCTTTGAGTGCCTCCAGCCGCTCCACGCGCCGCCCGGTGGCGATCACGCGATGGCCATCCTTTATGAAGCGGTGGGCGAAGGCGGCGCCAAATCCGGCGGTGGCGCCGGTGACCAGAATCGTTTTCATGATTTTGTTTCCTTGTTCGGGCTACCAGGAAAATCCTTGCAGGATGGCGGTGGGTTGGAGGCCGGAGGCCGTGGCCTCGGCCGGGGCGTGCTCCGGGTGCAGGGCATGAATGCCAGAAAGTACCCAGCAGCTGTCGATTCCGGCGGCCTTGGCGCCGATTATGTCCGTGCGCAGGGAGTCGCCCACGGCCAGGGTGCGTGCGGCGCTGGTGCCGAGCATGGCGAGGGTGGGCATGTAGATGGCCGGATCCGGCTTGCCGCGCTGGATCACCGTGCCGCCATCAGCCGCATAAATCTGGGCCAGATAGCCCGCGCAGATGATGCGTTCACCGCCTTTTAGCACCTCGAGGTCCGGGTTGGCGCAAACCATCGGCAGACCGGCTTTCAGGCAGGCATCCAGAATTGGGCGGTAGAGTTCTGAATCATGCGGGCCAAGATCGTCGTCCGGCCCGGTGTTCAGCACGAAATCGGCCGCTTCTGGCGTCTCTGCCTCCTGATAATTCAGGCTGTCGAACACATCGCGGTCGCGCGGCGGGCCGAGATGATAAAGGCGCTTGCCGAGGCTGGCGAATTCCTCCGTGCGGTGTTTGAGGCCGAGATAAACCGCCTCGCCGCTGGACATCACGCCGTCGTATAAATCCGGTGTTACGCCGATGCCCGCCAGGAATTTTACAATGCCCGAGGGGCGGCGCGGGGCGTTGGAGAGAAACACCGCTGGCTTGCCTGCCGCCTTCAGCCTGGCCAGGCAGTCCAGTGCGCCGGGATAGGGGGTATGGCCGTCATGCACAACGCCCCAGAGATCGACGATGAAGCCATCGTAATTCTGCGCCAGCGCGCCGAAGCCGCTCATATGCCCGCACCCACGGCTTGCGAGGCAGAGGCAAAGCCGCGCTGCTTTAACAGGGCCGCCAGCCGCGCCTTTAGCTTCGGCAGCATGGCTGGGCCCTGATAGGCGAAACCGGAATAAATCTGCACCAGGGAGGCGCCCGCCAGCAGCTTGGCCAGCGCATCCTCGGCTGTGAACACCCCGCCCGCGCCGATGAAGGCCAGGCGCTTGCCCGCGATCTGATAGGCCCGCGCCAGCATGGCGGTGGAAGGGGCGAACAAAGGCGCGCCGGAAAGCCCGCCGGTCTCGCGCTTCAACGGGCTTTTCAGCGTTGCGGGTCGGGCGATGGTGGTGTTGGAAATGATGAGGCCCGTGACATGATGCTGCACGGCGACCGAGATCACCGCTTCCAGCCCATCCTCTGATAAATCCGGCGCGATTTTCACATAAACCGGCTTCGGGCTGGCGATACGGGACAGGATGGCGGCAAGGCGCTCTTCCGATTGCAGGTCCCGCAGGCCCGGCGTGTTGGGGGAAGAGATGTTGATGGTGATGTAGTCCGCAAAGGGTGCGACAGCCTTTACCAGCGCCGGATAGTCGCGCTCCGGGTCCGCACCCTCCTTGTTGATGCCGACATTCGCCCCCAGCACCAGATGCTTGCGGTCCGCCAGCTGCAAATTCGCGATGTAGGCGTCCAGCCCCTCGTTGTTGAAGCCCATGCGGTTGATGACCGCCTTGTCCTCGGTGAGGCGGAACAGGCGCGGCCGGGGGTTGCCGGCTTGTGGGCGCGGGGTCACGGTGCCGGCCTCCACAAAACCGAAGCCCAGCCGCCCCAGGGCGGTTACGGCATAAGCGTTCTTGTCGAACCCGGCGGCGAGGCCGATGGGGTTGTTAAGCGCCCGGCCAAAGGCCCGGGTGGCCAGGATGGGATCATCCGGCGTGGCATCATGCCCCACTAGCCCCAGGCGCAGCGCCTTCAAGGAAAGATTATGGGCGCGTTCGGGGTCCAGCCGCCGGAGCGCTGGCATCAGAAAGGGCGGCGCGAAGATCATTTGACGTAGACGAGCAGCACCTGGTCCAGCCCGGCGGCTTTGGCGCCCACGGTAACGCGCGCGGCGGGCACGCCATCGGCGATGATGGCGTTGGCAATGGCCTTGGTCTGCGGGGCGAGGGCGGCGAGGGTTTTGGCGTCTGTGTCCGGATTGCCGGTGGCGGGGGTTTGGGCCATCACCTCAAACGCGGCATCCGGCTTGATGGCCAGGGCCTGCTGCACGGCGCCCTTCAGCGGGGCCTGAAAATCCTGTGTGTCCGGCAGGATGGAGACCAGCGGAATCCGGCTCTGGAAGGCATCTGCCGCCGAGATGGTCTGGGTGTCTGGCCCGGCGGGGGTGGGGGAAAAGCTCTGGCGGCCCGGCGGAGCGCAGGAGGCCAGAGCAAGGGCGGGGAGCAGGAAAAGAGCGCGGCGCATGAAGCACATGTAGTCATACCCCGCTTGCGCGGCAACAAGGCGACGGCCATGCTGGGGAACGATACACCGGAATGGACCCGGGCATTTATTTAGCGTGAAAGGAACAAGCGGCGTGATCATCAGCGAGTCGCGGCGGTTTGTGTTTATCCATAACCCCAAGGCAGGTGGCACCACGGTACGCGCGGCGCTGACGAAGTTTGACACGACCGGCCATTTTTTCTGGATGTTTCACGAGCTGAACGGCAGGCAGATCGACAAGGCGCATATGCCGCTGCATGTGTTCCGCCAGGCTTTCCCCGGATATTTCGCGCTGCTGCAAGAAAGTTTCACCTTCATGCTGGTGCGCGACCCCTATGCGCGCGCGGTTTCAGCCTTCAACGAAACCAACCCTGAACTGCTGGAGGCCGTGCACATGGCCGCGGATGGTGTTTCGGCCCGCGCGCTTTACCTTGAGAAGGTGAATGAATTCATCTGTTCGATCAGGAATGACAGTCTCTCGGGCTGGGAGCTGCCCTACCGCCACGCCGTCCGCCAGCGCGACATGGCCTATCTGGGGCCAAAATGCCTGGTGGATTGCATCGTGAAGCTGGAAAACATCGAACAGACCAGCCGTAAGCTTGACGTGTTCGACCCGGAGATTCGCCGGGCCGTGCTCGCCACGCCGAAGGAGAACGTGAAGACGGGCAGCCTGCCGGTGCGCGAGGTGCTAAGCCCGGCCTCGGTAAAAAACATCAACGAGCACTATCGGGACGATTTCTATCTGTTCGATTACGAGATGTGGTGAGGCGCAGCACCGCCAGCCACCACCCCGGCTGCCTGAAAGGGCTGGCTTACACCAGCCTGGATTGTTTCACTGCCGCCGCGATGAACCCCTGGAACAGCGGGTGCGGCTCGAACGGCTTGGATTTCAGCTCCGGGTGATATTGCACGCCGATGAACCAGGGGTGGTCCGGGTATTCGACGATTTCCGGCAGCACGCCATCTGGTGAGAGGCCGGAGAAGCGCAGCCCTTTTTCCTCAAGTTGTTCGCGGTAGCGGATATTCACCTCGTAACGGTGGCGGTGCCGCTCCTCGATATTCGCCGCGCCGTTATACATCTCGCGCACCAGGGAGCCCTGGGTGAGCGTGGCCGGGAAGGCGCCCAGGCGCATGGTGCCGCCCAGATCGCCGTCTGCCCTGCGGCGCTCGATCTCGTTTTCCCGCGCCCATTCGGTCATCAGCCCCACGATGGGGATCTCGCACGGCCCGAACTCAGTTGATGAGGCGCCGTGCAGCCCCGCCATGTTGCGGGCGCATTCAATCACGGCCATCTGCATGCCGAAGCAGATGCCAAGGAACGGCACCTTGTGTTCGCGCGCAAAACGCACGGCCTCGATCTTGCCCTGGGCGCCGCGTTCGCCAAAGCCGCCCGGCACCAGAATGCCATGCACACCTTCCAGCTGTTCCACGGCGTCCGGCTGCTCGAAAATCTCGGAATCCATCCAGTCCAGCTTCACCTTCACCTTGTTGGCGATGCCGCCATGGGCCAGCGCCTCGGCGAGGGATTTATAGCTGTCCAGCAGATTGGTATATTTGCCGACCACGGCGATCCGCACCTCGCCTTCGGGGAAGCGCACGGTATCCACAATGCTGCGCCAGCGGGTGAGGTCTGGCTCGGCCTCGAAGTTCAGGCCGAAATGGCGCAACACTTCGCGGTCCATCCCCGCCTCGTGGTAGGAGATGGGCACGGTGTAGATGGTGTCCACATCCAGGGCGGGCACCACGGCCTCGGTGCGGACATTGCAGAAGCTGGCGATCTTGCGGCGCTCATTCTCCGGAATCGGCCGGTCGCAGCGGCAGATCAGCATATGCGGCTGGATGCCGACATTTTGCAGCTCCTTCACCGAATGCTGGGTCGGTTTGGTTTTCAGCTCCCCGGCGGAGGGGATGTAAGGCACCAAAGTGAGGTGCACGAACATGGCATTGCTGGGGGTGAGCTCGTTGCCGAGCTGGCGGAT
The DNA here is from genome assembly GCA_018971905.1 of Rhodospirillales bacterium. Taxonomy (GTDB): domain Bacteria; phylum Pseudomonadota; class Alphaproteobacteria; order Acetobacterales; family Acetobacteraceae; genus Acidocella. Next base: position 5,079 of record JAGWZS010000079.1, read on the forward strand.
GGCCTCCAGGAAGGGCAGGGACTCGATGTCGCCCACCGTGCCGCCGATCTCGACCAGCACGAAATCCAGTCCCTCCGTGCGGTTGAGCACGGTTTCCTTGATGGCGTCGGTGATGTGGGGAATCACCTGGACGGTGGCGCCCAGATAATCGCCCCGCCGCTCCTTGGCGATCACCTCGGAATAGATTTTGCCGGTGGTGGCGTTGTCCGCCTTGTTGGCGGCAACACCGGTGAAGCGTTCATAATGGCCGAGGTCGAGGTCGGTCTCGGCGCCGTCGTCGGTCACGAACACCTCGCCATGCTGGTAGGGGCTCATCGTACCGGGATCGACATTGAGATAGGGGTCTAGCTTGCGCAGCCGGACCGAATAACCCCTGGCTTGCAGCAGGGAACCGAGGGCCGCCGAGGCGATGCCCTTACCGAGAGACGAAACCACGCCGCCGGTGATGAAAACGAACCGCGTCATGGAATCCAACCTTACATGAATCGTGCGATGCAGGAAAAGAGGGGAACGTCTGGTTATGGGGTTTTGTTGGGTGCGGGGGGTGCGGGCTGCGCATCCACCGGGGTTTGCGGCAGAGACGACGGCAGCGCCGGTGCGGGCGGTGCCGCTGGCGCCGGGGCGGTGGGCGAAGCAGGCGCCGGGCCGTTGAGGATGGCCGCGTTGGTATCGGCCGCGCTGCCCTTGTAAAGCAGCGCCAACGCCAGCGAGAGCACGAAGAACGCCGTGCCCAGAATGGCGGTGGTGCGGGTGAGCAGGTTTGCCGTGCCACGCCCGGTCATGAAGCTGCCCATGCCCTGGCCGCCGCCAAGGCCCAGGCCGCCGCCCTCGCTACGCTGGATCAGCACCACGCCAATCAGCGCGATGGTGACAAATACGTGCAGTACGAGAAGAACCTTGATCATCGATAAACCCGCTTAAACAGACAGGCGCGCTTCTAGTGCGTGGGCGCGGATAGTTCAACCACGCGGCGCGGCGCTGGCGATGGCCAGAAAATCCGTGGCGCTCAGGCTGGCGCCACCCACCAGCGCGCCGCCCACCTCCGGCAGGGCCAGCAGGGCGCCGGCATTGCCGGGCTTTACCGAGCCGCCATAAAGAATCCGCACATTGCCACCCGCCGCGCCCAGTTGCGCCACCAAGGCGGCGCGGATGGCGGTGTGCATGGCGGCCACGTCATCCTCGGTGGGGGTGCGGCCGCTGCCAATGGCCCAAACCGGCTCATAAGCCACCACCCCGGCAAAGCCCGGCGGCAAGGAGTGCAGCAGCTGGCTGCGCACCACATGTTCGGCTTCGCCGGCTTCGCGCTCGGCCTCGGTTTCGCCCACGCAGATAATGGGGATGAGCCCGGCGGCGATGGCGGCCTCGGCCTTGGCGCGGACGATGGCGTTGTTTTCACCGTGGTCCACGCGGCGTTCTGAATGGCCAAGAATGACATGGCTTGCCCCGGCCTCCGCCAGCATCGCGGCGGAAATATCCCCGGTATGGGCCCCTTGCGGGAGGGCGTGGCAATCCTGCCCGCCCAGGCTCACGGGGCTGCCAGCCAGTGCTGCGGCAAAGCGGTCTATCAGGGTCGCGGGCGGGCAGATCAGCAGGTCCGCCCAGGCGGGGGCGTTTTTTACCGCAGCGGCGAAACCGGCGGCATCCGCCAGTCTGCCGTGCATTTTCCAGTTCCCTGCGATGAGTTGCCGCATGTCTGCTCCCTTTATGAATGCAAGCGGCTTGCCTGGTAGCCAGGCCGGGGCCGTTTGGCGTTCGCGGGCCCGTGAATTGCCCAGGCCCTGCCGCCTAGCTATAGAGGCAGCGGTTTTGGGTAAAGAGAGCGATGCTGGTCTGGGTCCGCAATTTGATGGAGAGTTGGGTGGCGCGCGGGTTTTTCGCGCTGCTCGTGGTGGTGTTTGTTTTCTGGGGCATCTCCAATGTGTTCACGCTCACGGGCAGTTCCACGGCGGTGGCCACTGTGGCGGGCCAGCCGATTGATGCAAGCGAGGTGCAGGCGGGCTACCAGCGCGCGTTGAACCAGGCGCAGCAGCAAGGCCAGCAGCCGGATGCAACCGCGCGGCAACAAATGGCCATGCAGGCGCTCTCAGATGCTGTGCGCCAGGCGATTATGCGCCAGGCGGCGGCGCAATGGGGCGTTGGCGTGCCGGATTCGGCCGTGCGCGCGGTGCTGGACAATATTCCCGCCTTCCAGACCAATGGCGCTTTCGACAAGGCGAAATTCGCCCAGGTGCTGCAACAGAGCGGCATTTCGCAGGATGATTTCATTGGCCAGATCAAGGACGAGGTGCTGGGCCGGCAGTTGATTACACCGGTGATCAGCGCCGCCGCGGTGCCGGATGCCATGGCCAAGCCGGTTTTTGCGCTGCTGGATGCGCAGCGCACGGCGGCGCTGGTGAATGTGCCGGTGGATACCCAACCGGTGCCACCCGCCCCGGCCGATGCCGTGCTGCAACGCTACTGGCAGAACCATCAGAGCGCATTCACAACCCCCGAATACCGCAAGGTGCAGGTGGTTATCCTCTCGCCTGCCTTGATGGCGCCGCAAGAGCAGGTGCCGCCTGACCAGATTGCGGCGGGGCTGGCCCGTGCCGAGGCCGCCAGCCCCAGCGTGCCGGTGCGCAGCGCCGATGTGCTCGCGGTGCAGGATTTGGCCGATGCCTCGCAACTGAAGGCGGCCTGGAAAACCGGCGCCAGCTGGACGCAGATGCAGGCGCTGGCCAAGCAATACCATGCCACCCCGGTGCCGCTGGCCAGTATGCAGCAGAACCAGATTCCCTCCGGCGCGCTGGCCCAGGCGGTGTTTGCCGCACAGGTGGGCCAGGTGGTGGGGCCTGTGGCGGGGGATCTGGGCATGTATTTGTTCAAGGTGACGTCCGTTGGCACGGATGGGCCAAACCCGGGACAGCTTGCCGCGCAGGTAACCCAGGCCCTGCAATTGCAGATGGCCCAGGCGGCGGTGGCCAAGAATGTGGATGCGCTGCAGGACGCGCTGGCCGGGCAGAC
>JAGWZS010000326.1 GCA_018971905.1 Rhodospirillales bacterium
GGATCGGCCCGGATGCGGACGTGATCGCGGCATTGGGAGACAAAATTTCCGCCCGCCGCATCGCGCAATCTGTTGGCGCGCCCTTGGTGGCAGGCAGCGATGACCCGGTAGAAACGGCGGAAGAAGCCGTTGCCTTCGCCAAACGGCACGGCCTGCCCATCGCCATCAAAGCCGTGCATGGCGGCGGCGGGCGCGGCATGAAGGTGGCCCGCACGCTGAGCGAAGTGGCCGAACTTTACGAATCAGCCGTGCGCGAGGCCAAGGCCGCCTTCGGGCGCGGCGAATGCTATGTGGAACGCTTTCTGGACCGCCCCCGCCATATCGAGGCGCAGATGATTGCCGACAAACACGGCAAGGTGGTGGTGCTCGGCACGCGCGACTGCACGCTCCAGCGCCGCAACCAGAAACTTATCGAGGAAGCGCCAGCACCTTTCATTACTGATACGCAGCGCCGTACCATCGAGGATGCAGCAAGGCGCATCTGCGAAGCCACGAAATATTTAAGTGCTGGCACGGTGGAGTTTCTGCTGGGGCAAGACGGTACGATTTCGTTTCTTGAAGTCAATACCAGGTTGCAGGTAGAACACCCGGTGACCGAGGAAACCACCGGCGTTGACCTGGTGATCGAACAGTTTCGTATCGCCGAAGGTAAAAATCTGGAGCTTTCCGAAACGCCGCCACGCGGCCACGCCATCGAATTCCGAATCAACGCGGAAGATCCGGCCAAGGGCTTCCTGCCCACGCCCGCGCAAATCACCCGCTTCGAGCCTCCCAGCGGCCCTGGGGTGCGGCTGGATAGCGGGGTTGTTTGCGGCTCTATCATTCCCGGCGACTATGATTCGCTCATCGCCAAGCTGATCGTCACCGGCAGCACCCGCGCGCAGGCGCTGGCCCGCGCCCGCCGTGCCCTGGGCGAGTTCAAGATAGAAGGCCCCGCCACCGTACTGCCTTTCCACCAGGCGGTGCTGGAGCACCCGGATTTCACCGGCGAAAATGGCTTTGCCGTGCATACGCGCTGGATCGAGACTGATTTTCAGGCCGGTTTCACCCCCGCCCCGCGCCCGGAGCCGGTGGCGCAAGACCCGCTGCTCCACCTGGCTTTGGAGATAGACGGCAAGCGCCACCAAATCGGCCTGCCGCGCGCGCTGCTTGCCGGGTTTGCCGCCACGCCCATGCCACAGGCAGCGCCCGCGCAGGATGACAGCGCGATTGTCGCCCCCGTTGCCGGACGCTTGCAGGGCTGGAAGATCGAGAACAAGGCAGAAGTACGGGAAGGCGACCTCATCGCCGTGATTGAGGCGATGAAGATGGAGGTGCGGATTACCGCCCCACGCCCCGGCAGGCTCCGGCTGCGCGCCTCCCAGGGCGATGTGTTGAACGCGGGGGGCATCATCGCCAGCTACGAATAGCTGCCCACCGGTTCACGCCCCGGCCAACTTGCTCTAAGACCCCCGGCAGTTTCCCACCGCCGAGGTTTTTAAGTGATCCGCCTGGACAATATCAGCAAGCAGAACGGCCCCCGCCTGATCTTTATCGAGGCGTCGGCGGCGTTGCAGAAGGGCGAGAAGATCGGC
>JAGWZS010000080.1 GCA_018971905.1 Rhodospirillales bacterium
GCTGATGGCCCCGGCGGCGGACGCCATGGCCGAAGCCTTCGCCACCACCCCTCCGCGCGCGCCGATTCTGCCCATTATCGCCAACGTAACCGCGACCAAGGTGACGGAGCCGGCGGAGATTCGCGATCTGCTCGTGCAGCAGGTAACCGCCACGGTGCGCTGGCGCGAAAGCGTGGAGGAGATGACAAGGCTGGGCGTGACGAATGTCTACGAGCTCGGCTCCGGCAAAGTGCTCTCCGGCTTGGTAAAGCGCATCGCACCGGATGCCACGGCTACCTCCGTGGGCAGCCCCGCCGATATCGAAGCTGTGGTGAAGGTTCTGTAAATGTTTGATCTGACTGGAAAAACAGCTCTCGTTACCGGCGCCTCCGGCGGCATTGGCGCGGAGATTGCCCGCGCGCTGCACGCCCAGGGCGCGGTTGTGGGGCTTTCCGGCACCCGGCGTGAGGCGCTGGAAGCGCTGGCCGCCGAGCTGGGCGTGCGCGTGCATGTGCTGCCCGCCGATCTTTCCCAGGCCGAGGAAGCCGCCAGGCTGATCGCCGATGCCGAGGCCACCATGGGCAAGGTGGATATTCTGGTGAACAATGCCGGGCTGACCAAAGATGGCCTCGCCATGCGCATGAGCGACGCGGATTGGGAGCGCGTGATCAATGTGGATCTCGCGGCGCCCTTCCGCCTGATTCGCGCAGCGCTGAAGACCATGCTTCGCCGCCGGGCCGGGCGCATCATCAACATCGGCTCCATTGTAGGCACCACCGGCAACCCTGGCCAGGCGAATTACTGCGCGGCCAAGGCCGGGCTCATCGGGCTCAGCAAATCCCTGGCGCAGGAAGTGGCCTCGCGGGGCATAACGGTGAATGTGGTGGCGCCAGGCTTTGTGGAAACACCAATGACCGACGTGCTGCCCGAAGCGCAGCGCGCCGAGCTGGCGGGCAAAATTCCGCTGGGACGCCTCGGCGCCCCCCGGGATATTGCCGCGGCGGTGGCGTATCTGGCCTCGGAAGAGGCTGGCTGGGTGACCGGCGCCACCCTGCATGTGAATGGCGGCATGGCAATGGCCTGACCCCCCGCTTGGCGGCGTGGGAAAAACCATGCTAAGCGCCGCGAAGTCTGACGTATTAACAGTTCTGACCCGGGTAGCCCCGCAAAGGCAATTCCGGGCTTTAAGCAAACCAGCAGGAAAGTGACATTCGATGAGCGAAATCGCCGACAAAGTTAAGAAGATTGTTGTCGAGCATCTTGGCGTGGACGAAGCCAAGGTGACCCCGGAGGCCTCCTTCATCGACGATCTGGGCGCTGACTCGCTGGACACCGTGGAACTGGTGATGGCGTTCGAGGAAGCCTTCGGCGTGGAAATCCCCGAGGATGCGGCCGAGAAGATCACCACCGTGAAGGATGCGATCGACTATATCGAGAAGCAGAAGGCCGAATAAAGCCGCTTCAGCCACGATCCAAGATCCGTCCAAGGAGTCCACATGCGCCGTGTTGTCGTTACAGGTATGGGAATTGCCTGCCCGCTTGGGGTGGGGGTTGAACATGTCTGGAAGAGGCTGATTAACGGAGAATCCGGGATTACAGCCATTCAATCCTTCGACACCACGGAACTTTCCGCGAAAATCGCCGGGCAGGTCCCGGCGGGTGTGGCCGCTGAGGGCGGACTGGATCTGGCGGAGTGGATTGCGGTTAAAGAGCTTAAGAAGATGGACCGCTTCATCCATCTTGGCATGGTGGCAGCGGCCCAGGCGCTGGCCGATTCCGGCTATGTGCCCGAAACAGAGGAAGAGAAATGCGCCGCCGGGGTGATGATCGGCTCCGGTATTGGCGGGCTGCAGACCATCTATGAAACCTCCATCATGGTGCATGAGGGCCGCGCCAAACGCGTTTCCCCCTTCTTTATTCCCGCCGCGCTGATCAACCTGATCTCCGGCCAGGTTTCCATTAAATACGGCCTCAAGGGCCCCAACCACTCCGCCGTGACGGCCTGCGCCACCGGCGTGCACGCCATTGGTGACGCCGCACGGCTGATCGCCTATGGCGATGCGGATGTGATGGTGGCCGGCGGCGCCGAGGCGGCGGTGAACCCGCTCGGCATTGCCGGGTTCTGCGCCTCGCGCGCGCTTTCCACCGCGTTTAACGACCGGCCGACCGAAGGCTCCCGCCCGTGGGACAAGGACCGCGACGGCTTTGTGATGGGCGAAGGATCCGGCGTGGTGGTGCTGGAGGACTATGAGCACGCGAAGAAGCGCGGTGCGAAGATTTATGCCGAGGTTGGCGGTTACGGCCTCTCCGGTGACGCGCACCACATTACCGCGCCTGCCGAGCACCATGACGGCGCCTTCCGCGCCATGAAGGCCGCCTTCAAGAATGGCGGACTTTCGCCTGAGGATGTGGACTATATCAACGCCCATGGCACCTCTACCCCGATGGGGGATGATCTGGAGCTTGAAGCGGTTGAGAACATGTTTGGCGAGCATGGCAGAAAGGTCGCCATGTCTTCCACCAAATCCTCGATCGGGCATCTGCTGGGCGCGGCGGGCGCGGTGGAGACGATTTTCTCCATCCTGGCGATCCGCGACAATGTGGCCCCGCCGACGCTGAACCTGCACGAGCCTAGCCGGGAATCGGTGGTGAACCGGGTGCCGCTGGTGGCGCAGGAACGCAAGATCAACGTGGCGCTCTCCAACTCCTTCGGGTTTGGCGGCACCAACGCCTCCATTCTGTTCAAGCGGGCTGCCTGATCCGTTTTGCGGTGGCGCGGCCGGATTTTCCTGGTTCTGCTGGCTCTGCTGGCGCTGGCGCGCGCAGGGCGGCTGGCGGTTGAACAAACCTATGACGGGCCAGGTGCCGGTAAAACTAATGTTACGGTTGTAATCCCGCCGGGGAGTAGCACCGGCGTGGCGGGCACGCTGGCAACAGCTGGGGTAATTCAGTTTCCGCTCGCCTTGCGCGCCGCTGCCTGGTTTACGCGCAAGGATGGCCCGTTGCGGGCCGGGGAATATCTGTTTCCCGCCCATGCCAGCCTGCATCAGATTCTGAATATTCTGCGCCACGGCACCGAGGTGCAGCATCAGGCCACAATCCCCGAGGGGCTGACCGGCCAGCAAATTGCCACGATCATCAAGGCGCTGCCGGTGGCCACGGGGTCAATTCACCCCCCGGCCAATGGCAGTGTGCTGCCGCAGACCTATGATTACGTCTGGGGTGCCAGCCGGGCCGCAATTCTGGCCCGGGCGCAGGCGGCCATGCAAGCGCTGCTGGCGAAGGACTGGGCCGGACGCGCGGATGGCCTGCCCCTGGCAAGCCCGCGGCAGGCGGTCATTCTGGCATCCATCGTGCAGCAGGAAACCCCGCTGAACGGTGACATGCCGCTGATTGCCGCCGTGTATGAAAACCGGCTTGAGGCGGGAATGAAACTGCAAGCCGACCCGACGGTGATTTTCGCCGTGAGCGGGGGGCGGCAATCTGGCGGCATGAGCATCACCAGGGCGGATCTTGCGCTTGATTCACCCTACAACACCTATGTCGTCAACGGGCTGCCGCCGGGGCCGATCTGCTCACCCGGTGCCGCGGCATTGGCGGCGGTGCTGCACCCGGCACAGACGGACGCGTTATATTTCGTGGCGGCGGATAATGGCACGCACCAATCCGTGTTCGCGCATTCCTTCAAGGAGCAGCTGAAGAATATTCAGCATCTCCGGGGGCAACAATAACCAGGGCTGGTTAGGCGGCTTTTAGCTTTTGGGGCCGAAGCCGAGGAAGCCAGCCTGCAGGTTGGGCGTGCCGGTGCCACCTGCCGGCATGGGTGCACGCGGGGCGGGGCGGGCCGCGGCGGGAAGAACCGCAGGAGCCTTGTTCTGTACCGGGCTGGCTGGCGGCGTTTTATTCAGCGTCCATGGTTTGCCCATGACACCGCTCAGCCCTTGGGAGGCAAACTCATTACGGGTGCCAAGCAGCAGAAAGGTGATGTTGTTGCGGTTCAGCGCGATGGAAAGGTCGAGCGGGGTTTCGCCGAACTGATCCTTGGCGGTGAGATCCGCGCCACGGCTGATCGCGTCCTGCGCGGAGGCGTAATCGTTATTGTTGATGGCGGTGAACAATTCCTGATTCGGATCCCCGCTCCCGGATTTCTGAATTTGTGGGCCAGTCGCCAGGGGCGCAACGTTGCCAATGCCCGGCAGCCCGGCTGGGGCGATATCAGGCGTGTGGGCCTTGACCTGAGGTGCAGGCGCGCCGCCGACGCCGCCCATGCTCATGCCAGAGCCTGCCTCTCCGTCGAGCATCTGAGCATAGGCCGCAGGCGCGGCGGCACCAAGAACCAGACCCAGCGCCAGGGAAAGAGCATGTTTCATGGGCCATGCTCTACCCCATGCGCGCAGGCCCGTCTATGCGCTGTGCAGGGCGGTTTATGCCCTGCCCTTGCTTTTTGCCGCCGCGAGCTCGGCCTGAAGCCGTTCAATCTCCGCGCGGAGGTTGAGAATCTCTTCCTGGTAATCGTGCGCGCTGTCCTGCCCGGCGTGGGCTTCGGCGCCCTCGCGGTAGAAGGGCGTGAACAGGTTCATCGCGCGCTCCATCATCTGCATGTTTTTGCGGCCCATATCTTCCATGCCCGGGGGAATAAAGGGACCAAAGGTCTTGCTCACGGTCTCGCGCATGGCCTGCTGCTGCTGCAGAAAACTGGCCATGGCCTGGTCGAGATATTTCGGTATCAGGCTGGGCATGTCGGTGCCATACATGCCAATGAGCTGGCGCAGAAAATTGGTTGGCAGCAGGGCCGCGCCCTTGCCTTCTTCCTCAACGATGATCTGGGTCAGCACGCTGCGGGTGATGTCCTCGCCGTTCTTGGCGTCATAAACCACGAAATCACGGTTTTTGCGGACCATCTCCGCCAGATTGTCGAGCGTGATGTAGCTTGACGTTTCGGTATTATAGAGGCGGCGGTTGGCGTATTTCTTGACGATGACGGGCGGGGTGCTGGGTTTAACCGTTTCACTCATGGATTTTTCTTTCATCCCGGTTCGGTGGCGAACGCAGGCGTTACGCTCGCCCCGTCATAGAAACACGAAATTTGTGCGCTGCACAGTGCGCGCATAGGTTGTGGCGGTTTGGGCCCTGGCGGGTTAGGAAGGGCAGGCAAGGCGGCAGGGATTGCATGGCGCATGGACGAGAATTGGGCCAAGGATTTCGTGGCCGTATGGCAGAGCGAGCTGACCGCGATGGCGGCAGACCGGGAGCTGCGCGAAAACTGGGCCGCGATGCTGAGCCTGTGGGCGCAGGCGGCCAGCGCCGCCGCGGCGTTGCTGCCGCATGACGCCCCGCCCCGAGGCCCCGGCACCGTTGAGCCGCCGCGGCCCGCGCCCGCTGCTGCTGCATCTGGCCCTGGCGTGGATGAGATCGAACGGCTCAGCCGCCGCGTCGCTGAACTTGAGCAGCGCCTGGCAGAGCTTATTGAACAGCGGGACAGAACCGGACCTGACGGCGCTGTATGAGGCGCTGCAGCTTCAGGACCGGGCGCTGATCGCGGGGATCGCCGCCTACCGCCAGGATGGCTATGTGCGCGCGATGCGCGAGCCGCCTTCCATCTGGGAGGAAGGCGAAAGCCGGATGCTGGATTATGGCGGAAGCGGCCCACCGGTGCTGTTTGTGCCGAGTCTGGTCAACCGTGCCTATATTCTGGATTTGATGGAAGGCGGCTCGATGCTGCGCTGGCTGAGCGCGCAGGGGCTGCACCCTTACCTGCTGGACTGGGGCTGGCCCAGCGCGGTGGAGCGGCGGTTTTCGTTGACCGATTACATTGCACGACGGCTGGAGCGCGCCCTGGCGGCCCTGCCCGGCCCGGTGATTCTGGCGGGCTACTGCATGGGCGGGCTGCTGGCGCTGGCGGCGGCTTTGCGTGCCCCGGGCCGGGTGAAGGCGCTGGCCTTGCTGGCCACACCGTGGGACTTCCATGCCGAAGACCCGGAGGCAGCAAGGCGCGTGGCGGAGGTGCTGCCCTTCATGGAAGCGGCGATGCAATTTTCCGGCACCCTGCCCATCGACGCGTTGAACGCGATGTTCACCATGGTGGACCCCTATGGCGTGGGCGATAAGTACCGGGATTTTGCCGGGCAGGACAAAACCAGCGCACGGGCGCGGCGGTTTGTGGCGATGGAGGATTGGCTGGCCGATGGCGTGCCGCTGGCCGCCCCGGTGGCGCGGGAGGCGTTGGCCCAGTGGTACGGCGCCAATGCCCCGGCGCGGGGGGAATGGCGGGTGGCCGGGCTGGCGGTGGACCCTGGGCAGCTTGAAATACCCGCCTTCTGCGCCATTCCGGCAAAAGACCGGCTGGTGCCCGCCGCCTCCGCCCGGGCGCTGGCGGCGCGGCTGCAACATGCCACGGTGATTGAGCCTAAGGCCGGGCATATCGGCATGGTGGCCGGCACTTATGCTGAAACGTCACTCTGGCGGCCTTTCGCGGAATGGGCTTCCGGCATATCGTAGCTTCCACGACTACGAGACTGCCAAAAGGAACCAGGACATGGATGATATCGTCATCGTCTCGGCGGCGCGTACCCCCGTCGGCAGCTTTAACGGCTCTTTCAGCGCCACCCCGGCGTACAGGCTTGGCGAGGTTGCCATCAAGGCGGCCATAGCGCGTGCCGGGCTCTCGCCGGAGGAGGTCGATGAAGTCATCATGGGCCAGGTGCTCACCGCCATCCAGGGCATGAACCCAGCCCGCCAGGCCGCAAGAGCCGCCGGGATACCGGACAGCAAAACCGCTTTTGGCATCAATCAGGTTTGCGGCTCGGGCCTGCGGGCCGTGGCGCTGGCGGCGCAGCAGGTGATGTCTGGCCAGAGCAGCATCATGATTGCAGGCGGGCAGGAGAACATGAGCCTGTCGCCGCATGCGCAGCATCTGCGCGGCGGGCAGAAGATGGGGGATTTGAACTTCATCGACACGATGCTGAAGGACGGGCTGTGGGATGCCTTTAACGGCTATCACATGGGAATCACCGCCGAGAACGTGGCCAAGCAATGGCAGATCACCCGCGATGAGCAAGACGCCATGGCGCTGGCCTCGCAGCAGAAAGCTTCCGCCGCGCAGAAGGAAGGCAGGTTCAAGGATGAGATCGCGCCGGTCACGCTTTCCACCCGCAAGGGGGAAGTGGTCGTGGAGCACGATGAATATATCCGCCACGACGCCTCCGCCGAAGCGATGGCGAAACTGAAACCCGCCTTCAATAAGGACGGCACGGTGACCGCCGGCAATGCCTCCGGCATTAATGACGGCGCGGCGGCGCTGGTGGTGATGAGCGCCAAGGAGGCGGCCAAACGCGGGCTGACGCCGCTGGCGCGGATTGCCAGCTTCGCTACCGCGGGCGTGGACCCGGCGCTGATGGGCTCCGGGCCGATCCCGGCCTCGCGCAAGGCGCTGGAACGGGCGGGGTGGAAAGTGGCGGAGCTGGATCTGATCGAGGCGAACGAAGCCTTCGCCGCGCAGGCCTGTGCGGTGAACAGGGACCTGGCGTTTGACCCCGCCAAGGTGAACGTGAATGGCGGCGCCATTGCCATCGGCCATCCCATCGGCGCGTCCGGCGCGCGGATTCTCACCACCTTGCTGCACGAGATGAAGCGGCGCGGCGCCCGCAAGGGCCTTGCCACCGTGTGCATTGGCGGCGGCATGGGTGTGGCCATGTGCGTTGAGCAGTAAAGCTTAATCGTTTTGGCGGGCGTTGCCGCCCCGCGGCGGCACGCGAAGGAAGTGGGGAATTATGGCGATCAGTAAGGTTTGCACCACCGCTACCGAGGCCCTGAAGGGCAAGCTGTTTGATGGGATGACCATCATGTCCGGCGGGTTTGGCTTATGCGGCATCGCGCAGAGCCTGATCGAGGCGATCCGGGATTCGGGCGTGAAAAATCTCACCGTGATCTCGAACAATGCGGGAATTGACGGCGTAGGACTGGGCATTCTGCTGGAAACAAGGCAGATCAGGAAGATGATCTCATCCTATGTGGGGGAAAACGCGACCTTCGCGAAACAATATCTGGCGGGGGA
>JAGWZS010000081.1 GCA_018971905.1 Rhodospirillales bacterium
GAAAACCTCCAATCTCTGCGCCGAGATCACCCTGCCCACGGGCATCGACCAGTACGGCAAGCAGCGCACCGCCGTATGCTGCCTCTCCTCGCTGAACCTGGAAACCTGGTTCGAATGGCACCAGGACGAGCAATTCATCGAAGACGTGATGCGCTTCCTGGACAATGTGCTGGAGGATTTCATCCAGAAGGCGCCGGATTCCATGGAACGCGCGAAATATGCGGCCTTCCGCGAGCGTTCCATCGGACTCGGCGTGATGGGTTTTCACTCCTTCCTGCAGGACAATTCCATCCCCTGGGAAAGCGTGATGGCGAAGGTGTGGAACACCAGCATGTTCAAACACATTCGCGCCGCTGCGGACAAAGCCTCCAAGACCCTCGCGGCCGAGCGCGGCGCCTGCCCAGATGCGAAGGATTACGGTATCGAGGAGCGTTTCTCCCACAAGATGGCGATCGCGCCCACCGCGTCCATCTCCATCATCGCGGGCAACGCCTCGCCGGGCATCGAACCCATCAGCGCCAACGTATTCCTACAAAAAACCCTTTCGGGCAGCTTCTCGGTACGCAACCGCGCGTTAAAGAAAGTGCTGGCGGCGCATGGGCAGGATAACGAGGAGATCTGGTCCTCCATCACCACCACCAAAGGCTCGGTCCAGCATCTGGACTTCCTGAGTCAGCATGAAAAAGACGTGTTCAAAACCGCATTCGAACTGGACCAGCGCTGGATCATCGAACACGCGGCGGACCGCACACCCTTCATCTGCCAGAGCCAATCAATCAATCTGTTCCTGCCGGCCAATGTGCACAAGCGCGACCTGCACCAGATTCATTACCAGGCGTGGAAGAAGGGCGTGAAGTCGCTCTATTACTGCCGTTCGCTCTCCATCCAGCGCGCGGACAATGTGTCTGAGAAAAAGGCGACGATTTCCTTGGACATGCCGGTTGCCAACGATGCCGCAACGCCAGTCCCCCTGGCCGCCAGCGGCAATTATGAGGAGTGCCTGGCCTGCCAGTAAGGCGGCCACAGCATTATTTTTGAAGGATCGGGGTCATGGCCCAGTCTCTGAAGGCGTTTATGATGAGTGGACAGATTGTTGCCGCCCCTGAAGCGGAGAAGAAAATGGATTTGCTGACCGAGAATCCGGTCTACAAGCCGTTCCGTTACCCCTGGGCTTATGAGGCGTGGCTGACACAGCAGCGCGTGCATTGGCTGCCGGAGGAAGTGCCGCTCGCCGATGACGTGAAAGACTGGCACAAGAACATTACCGATGCGGAGCGTAATCTGCTCAGCCAGATATTCCGCTTTTTCACCCAGGCGGATGTTGAGGTGAATAACTGCTACATGAAGCAGTATTCCCAGGTGTTCAAACCCACCGAGGTGCTGATGATGCTCTCGGCCTTCTCGAACATCGAGACCGTGCATATCGCCGCCTATTCGCATCTGCTGGATACGGTGGGCATGCCGGAGGTTGAGTATCAGGCCTTCCTCAAATACAAAGAGATGAAGGATAAATACGATTACATGCACAGCTTCTCGATGGAGAACAAGCATGAGATCGCCAAAACTCTTGCCGCTTTCGGGGCCTTTACGGAAGGGCTTCAGCTTTTTGCCTCCTTCGCAATTCTGCTGAATTTCCCGCGCTTCAACAAAATGAAGGGCATGGGCCAGATCATCACCTGGTCTGTGCGTGATGAATCACTGCATTGCGAGAGCATCACCAAGCTGTTCCGCACCTTCATTTCCGAAAACCCGGAAATCTGGACGGAGGAATTGCGCAGGGAAATCTATCTCACCTGCGCCACCATCGTGGACCATGAAGACGCGTTTATCGACCTCGCCTTCGAGCTTGGCGCGGTTGAGGGCCTGACGGCCGAGGAGGTAAAAACCTATATCCGCTACATCGCGGACCGGCGCTTAGGGGGGCTGGGGCTAAACGCGCTGTTCCACGTGGAAAAGAACCCTCTGCCCTGGCTGGACGAAATGCTGAACGCGGTGGAGCACACGAACTTCTTCGAAAACCGCTCCACCGAATATAGCAAGGCAGCCACGTCTGGCTCTTGGGAAGATGCCTTTACCGACTTCGACCCGCCGGTCAGCCCCGCCTGACCATCTTGCTAGGTAAAATTTCGTTATCAGGCATAACAAAAACGCTCTTAACATTTTCATTTTTCATCATAGGTCAATTCCCTCTGGCGCCGCAGTCAAATATCTCCTAATAAATGACACTGGGATGTCTTTGTTGATTGAGTACGTCACCGACAAGGATAGAAGGGGCGGCGCGGTATAAAAATTGATACAACTGGATAGAAACAACCCACACTTCGCCTCCCGTGAGTTTTGCAACTTTTTTAATACCGGACCAAAACAAATATGGCAGGTTTGACAAACCCTGAGGACGACATCGACGACGCCGGCCATCGGCCTCAATCCGGTGCGCCGCGCTACAGCCGCCGTTTGTCTGACAAGATTTTACTTGCC
This sequence comes from Rhodospirillales bacterium, assembly GCA_018971905.1. Taxonomy (GTDB): domain Bacteria; phylum Pseudomonadota; class Alphaproteobacteria; order Acetobacterales; family Acetobacteraceae; genus Acidocella. The sequence goes on from JAGWZS010000081.1 coordinate 2,479, forward strand.
TTCCATCACGCCTGCGACCAGGGCGATTACGAGATTGCGGAGCAGTTGCTGCGCATTCTGGAATCCATGCTCACCCGCCGCACCGTTCCGCCAGATGCGAACCGGCGCAAGAGCATAGAAAGCCTGGTTGCCGCGCATGAGCGGCTATGGCATCTGCGCCACCCTGAGGAAAACTTCAACTGAATCAGCCCCCGGCACACCTGGCGGGGCTCAGTTCAGGTATTTCTGATACACTTCATGGCCCAGCACATGAAATTCAAAGCCTGACCATTGACCATTTTGGTCATACCAAAGCGACATGTGTAATTTCCCGGTGACATCAAAACGCCGCGCCAGGATCGTGCCACCATTGGCCGCAGGCAGGCTGTTCCAGCCAGGCGAGCTTACAATGGCGGGATAATGTCGGCCCGTTTCCACGTTTAAAATCATCGCCTTCAGCATGGCTTGGTTCCAATACGTCATCGGCAGCATCGGTGGGCTGCCGGTGTAGCGGTAATCCCCGGCCTTGGTGCTCTGCACCGCATAGCCGCCTGGAATTTGAGCCGCCTGCACAACAAGCCGCGTGCCGTTATGGTTCACCGTGCTGGCAAGGCTGGTGAACACACCATCCCGCCAATATTCAGAAACGCTGCCCTGATAGCGAAACACGGCAATACCTGCCACGGTCACAACCATTTCAACATTGGTGTCCACCCGCAGGCAATTGCCAGACTGCGTGAACGCCACATGATGCTCCCCAACTGGCGTGCCATTGCGGAGAATTTTGAAGCACAGCGCGCCACAAGGGGGCACCGGCAGCACCGCCCCCGCCGGCCTGCCCGCCGCCAGAGCCGCCGCGCCCGCCAAAAACCCACGCCGTTCAAGCTGCTTTAGAATCGGTTTCATTTGCCCTTCTGCATAATTTCGAATGCACGAATTGGCATAGAGGCAGAGGCGACAGGCTTTCTCTATCGTGGCACAATGACACTTATGCACCAGTTGATTTTTCTTCGTCATGCCAAGGCTGAAGCAGAAGCCCGGGGGCAGTCTGACCATAGCCGCGCGCTAACGGATAAGGGCCGCCACGCCGCAAAAAAAATCGGCCAGGCGATGCGCACGGCAGGGCTGGCGCCCGAGGTCGTGCTGGTTTCCACCGCCACCCGCACGCAGCAAACCCTGGAGGAACTTGAAAACACGCCCGTATGGGATGAATGGCCAAATATCGATTCACTGCCGCAGCTTTACATGGCAACACCGCAGCAAATGCTCGGCATCCTGCAAAACCTGCCGGAGACCGTGCGCAGCGCCATCGTCATCGGCCATAATCCTGGCTTGCACGGGCTGGCATTGGAACTGGCTGGCGCAACCCGGCCCGACCCCGCCACCGCACGAATCGACGAAGGCTACCCAACCGGGGCTCTGGCCGAATTTCTCGTCACCACCAGCTGGAAGCAGCTCGGCCAGGGCGGCGCCAGCCTCAAGCGCTTCCTGCTGCCCAAGGATCTCGGCTGATGCTGTGCGGCGCTACCTGAGAGGCGGGGCCGAGCGGGTCAGTGCATCTCCCGCTGCCTCCGGCAGCCGTGCGCACAGCGGAATAGCCAAGGCGGCCACCCCGCTTACAATCAAAAACGCTACTCTGTATTCCAACAGCCCGGACGCTGAATGGCCAAACGCCCAACCGGAGATCTCCAGGCTCGCCGCCCCCACAACCACCCCCATGGTCAGGGAGAGCTGCTGCACCGTGGCATAAAGCGTGGTGGCGGCGGCCATGCGCGGCCGGGCGATATCGCCATACGCGATCGCGTTGAAGGCGGTGAATTGCAGGGAGCGGAAAAACCCGGCGATAAACAGCACCAGACTCATCAGCAGCCCTGGCCAGGCGGGTGAAAATACCGCCGTGACAGCCATGGAGGCCACCGCCGCCACCCCGTTCCACATCAACACGGCGCGGAAGCCAAAGCGGGAGAGCAGCGGCTGCGTGGCCAGCTTCATCGCAAAGGCGCCAGCGGCCGCGGCAAAGGTGATCATGCCGCTCTGCAGAGGCGACTTGCCAAAGCCAAGCTGCAACATGAGCGGCAGCAGAAACGGCAGCGCCCCCACTGAAACCCGGAAAAAGCTGCCTGCTGTCACGGAAACCCGGAACGTATCCACCTTGAACAAGGTAAAATCCAGCACCGGGTTATCCATCCGCCGCGCGTGCCGCCAGTAGGCCAGGCAGGCGCCAACACCTGCCATAAAGGCAAAAACGGTCCAGAAGGCTGGCACCAGCCCGCGGCCCAGGGTTTCCATTCCGGCCATCAACAGCGCCATGGCCAGGCCAGACAGTACCAGGCCCAGCGTATCGAGATGCCCGCCGCGCCCTTCCTCGCGCACATCTGGAATGAACAATGAAACCGCGGCCACGCCGGCCACACCAACGGGTACGTTGATATCGAAAACCCAACGCCAGGACGCAAAAGAAACAATAAACCCGCCAAGCGGCGGCCCCAGCACAGGGCCCAGCAGTGCAGGCATTGTCAGCCATGTCATGGCCGTTACCATTTGCGCGCGGCTGACCGAGCGCAGCAGCAACAGCCGCCCCACCGGCAGCATCATTGCGCCACCAGCACCCTGCACAACCCGCGCCATCACCAACACCAGCAAATTGGGGGCGATGCCGCACACAATCGAACCGAGGGTGAAGATGATGATCGCAGCGCGGAACACCTGCCGGGCGCCGAACCGATCCGCCACCCAGCCCGAGGCCGGAATGAACACCGAAAGCGCGATGAGATAGGAAGTTACACAAACGCTCATGTCGAGCGGGTTTATGCGGAAGCTGCGCGCCATGGCGGGCAGCGCTGTTGTCACCACAGTCGAATCCAGGGTTTGCATAAATAACGCAACCGCAACAATAACCGCCGTGGTGCGCATACGCCAGGCGGGCATTTCCGGTTCCGGGGGCGGGGCGTCAGCCATTCAACCTGGCGCTGCTTATCCGCCGCCTCACTTGTCCAGCGGCCGCGCTTCCTCCGCCAGCATCACCGGAATGCCGTTGTGGATGGGAAAGGCCAGACCCGCCTTTTCGCTGATCAGTTCATTACGATTCCGGTCATACTTCAGCATCCCGCGCGTTACGGGGCAAATCAGCATTTCCAGCAGGCGGGGGTCCAATCCCGGTTCGTCTGTTTCATCTGTCATGTGTCAACTCGCTTTTGGTGTTTTTCCGTCTTCCGTGCCGCCCTCGAAGGAATCGATCTCCAGCAACGCCCGCAAGGCCGCCGCGCGCAGCATCGGATCTTTGGCTTCCAGCAGCGCCTGTTTTTCTTCCTGCGCAAAGGGGCAAGCCATGCAAAGCGAAACCACCAGGGCCGCATTGTTCATTTCGGCAATCGTCTCCCAATTCGCCTCAATTCCCGCGGTGGCGAAATACCGGGCAAGCGCATCCAGCAATATCTGCCGGGGAAAAGGCAACACATCGGCAGGCTGGTGCAGATCCGCCGCAAAGCCGGAAAGCCCGGCACGCACCCGCCGGTAGCCGCGCCGCATTTCAATCTCCTCGGCGATGCCAAAACGAATCACACCGCTCAAGGTAATTAAATACCGCCCATCGCCGGTTTCCTCGAAAGCGGAAATGCGGCCCAGGCAGCCGGTACGGTAAAGCCCTGGCCCGTTCTCTCCGCGCGGCAGGCGCTTGTCGGGCTGCACCATGCCAAAATAACGCCCCTGCCCCAGCGCATCCTCAACCATCGCCAGATAGCGCGGCTCAAAAATATTCAACGGCAGCCGCCCCTGTGGCAGCAGCAGCGCGCCGCCCAGCGGAAAAACCGGAAACTCTTCCGGCAAATCCTCCAGCATTGGTGGCGGCATACTCATGCGCTTACCTGAACAGCAGCGCTGAAAGCTTGCGCCGCGCAGCCATCGTGGCCGGGTCGTCCATTCCCCAGGCCTCAAAAAATTTCAGCAATTGCAGCCGCGCGCCGTCCTGGTTCCAGGCCCGGTCGCGTTTCACGATCTCCAGCAATGCGGCCGCAGCCTCGGCCCGTGCGCCGGTTGCGTTCAAAGCGGCGGCCAGCTCGTAGCGCGCCTCATGGTCATCCGGGTTTGCGGCCAGGCGCGTTTCCAGGCCAGACATGGCGGCTTGCGCCTTGCGCCCTTCCTGCGCCAGCGCCAGCGCGGCCTTAGCGCCGGAAATCTCGGCATGTTCGGCCAGAGCCGCCGGAACCTGCGCTAAAATCTCACTGGCCTGACGCTCTTCACCCATGGCGAGCAACGCACGCGCCAGCCCGCCCCAGGCTTCGGGCTTGTCCTGCGCTTCCTGCACGGCGGCGCCGAAATACCGCGCAGCCTGCTCGGCCTGCCCTGCTTCCAGCAATTCCTTACCCTGGGCAATCAGCTCCTCACCCGGTGCGGCGGACCCCGCCAGTTTCAGCAGCGCCTCCACGAATCGCTTCACCTCGCTCTCGGGCAGAGCGCCGGAGAACGTATCCGCAATCTGCCCCTGCCAAAACGCAACAACCGTGGGCACGGATTGCAGCGGCAGCCCCATGCGAGTGAGCTGCGCCACCAGCGCCTGATTTTTGTCCACATCAATCTTCACCAGCCGCACGCGGCCGTTTTGGGCACGGGTCACGCGCTCCAGCGCCGGGGTGAGGGTTTTGCACGGCCCGCACCAGGTGGCCCAGAAATCCACGATTACCGGTAATTGCTGCGAGGCTTCGATGACGTCCGCCATGAAATTGGCCTGGTCGCCATCAATGATGGAATCCACCGCCCCTGCGGCTGGCGTGCCCGGCGTATCGTTGAATAACGCACTCATTTATTCTGTTCCGTCACAAAGTTCTAAGGCTCTTATATAGGATTGCGCCCGCCGCTCACACCCCGTCACAACAATCGTATTCACTGGCTTGCAATCCCATTCGGGCTCCTATAAAGAGCCTCCCACGCCGCGAGCGGGCGTAGCTCAGGGGTAGAGCACAACCTTGCCAAGGTTGGGGTCGAGGGTTCGAATCCCTTCGCCCGCTCCAAATTTCCCTCAAAATCTCTTCATCATCCAGCCTTGACGGGCGGGCCAAGACGCGGCTTGAACATGGCGCATGAAGGCGTCAGACTCTCCCTCAAAACCCACCCACGCAGAGGCCGCCCGCCGCGCGCGCGAGGAAGCCGAGGCCGCCGCCCTGCGTGCCAACCTGGCCCGCCGCAAGGCTCAGGCCCGCGCCAAACCCGACCCAAAAAAGGACGCCCCCGAATGCCCGTGATGCCCGACCATTGGATCCGCCAGCAGGCCCAGGAACACGGCATGATCGAGCCGTTCGTGGAAAGCCAGAAGCGCAACGGCGTGGTCTCCTACGGCCTCTCCTCCTATGGCTATGACGCGCGCTGCTCCGAAGATTTCAAGGTGTTCACCAATGTCGATTCGGCGATTGTGGACCCGAAAGCCTTCAGCCCCGCCAGCTTTGTGGACCGCACCGGCCCGGTCTGCATCATTCCGCCCAACAGCTTCGCGCTCACCAACACGGTGGAATATTTCCGCATCCCGCGTGATGTGCTGGTCATCTGCCTTGGCAAATCCAC
>JAGWZS010000327.1 GCA_018971905.1 Rhodospirillales bacterium
GCTTGCCCGACCGCGACGCTGATGGAGAAAACCGTCATCGAGATCGGCCAGCCGGAGCATTCGGCGGTGACCACCTGCGCCTATTGCGGCGTGGGCTGCACCTTCAAGGCCGAAATGCGCGGCGAGGAGGTGGTGCGCCTGGTTCCTTACAAGGACGGCAAGGCCAACCACGGCCATTCCTGCGTCAAGGGCCGGTTCGCCTGGGGCTACGCCACCCATAAGGACCGCATCACCAAGCCGATGATCCGCGAGAAGATCACCGATCCCTGGCGGGAAGTGACCTATGAGGAGGCGATCGCCTACGCGGCCGACAAGTTCAAGCAGATCCAGGCCGAGCACGGCAAAGATTCCATTGGCGGCATTACGTCCTCGCGCTGCACCAACGAGGAAACCTTCCTGGTGCAGAAGCTCATCCGTGCGGGCTTCGGCAATAACAATGTCGATACCTGCGCCCGCGTCTGCCATTCTCCCACCGGCTATGGCCTGGTGAACACCTATGGCACCTCCGCCGGCACGCAGGATTTCGACTCGGTTGACGAGGCGGATGTCATTTTGGTCATCGGCGCCAACCCGACAGATGGCCACCCGGTCTTCGCCTCCCGCATGAAGAAGCGGCTGCGCGAGGGTGCCAAGCTTATCGTCGCCGATCCGCGCCGGATCGACCTCGTGCGCACCCCGCATGTCGAGGCTGACTACCATCTGGCGCTGCGCCCGGGCACCAACGTCGCTTTGGTGAATGCACTGGCGCATACCATCATCGAGGAAGGCCTTCAGGACGAGGAGTTCATCCGCCAGCGTTGTGACTGGGAAGAGTTCGCCGAATGGGCGGCCTTCATCATGCGCCCGGAAAACAGCCCGGAAGCGACAGAGGCCCATACCGGCGTGCCGGCGGCTGAGCTGCGCGCCGCCGCCCGCCTCTACGCCACCGGCCGCAACGGCGCCATCTACTATGGCCTGGGCGTGACCGAGCATAGCCAGGGTACGTCCACCGTTATCGCTATTGCTAACCTTGCCATGGCCACCGGCAATATCGGCCGCCCTGGCGTGGGCGTTAACCCGCTGCGCGGCCAGAACAACGTGCAAGGCAGCTGCGATATGGGCAGCTTCCCGCATGAGTTCCCGGGCTATCGTCACGTTTCCGACGATACCGCGCGGCACATCCTGGAAATGGATTGGGGCGTTTCCCTCTCCAACGAGCCGGGCCTGCGTATCCCGAACATGATGGACGCGGCGACTGACGGCACCTTCCTTGGTCTTTATATCCAGGGTGAGGATATCGTGCAGTCCGATCCGGACACAAAGCACATGATCGCCGGTATGACCGCGATGAAATGCGTGGTGGTGCAGGATATTTTCCTGAACGAAACCGCCGACTACGCGCATGTGTTCCTGCCGGGGTGCAGCTTCCTGGAGAAGGACGGCACCTTCACCAATGCCGAGCGCCGCATTCAGCGTATCCGCAAGGTGATGAAGCCCAAGAACGGCTACGCCGATTGGGAAGTGACGCTGATGCTGGCCAAGGCCATGGGCATGACGATGGAATACAGCCATCCGTCAGAG
>JAGWZS010000328.1 GCA_018971905.1 Rhodospirillales bacterium
CGCCCCGGCATGTAACGTAATCTGTCAAGACTTTCATGTTTGCCCGAATTTTGCCACAGTCCGTTCACCATGCATTGGCACGCCTCCTGTGCCGCCCGGCAAAACCAGCCAGGCGGCGATGCTTTGTTGCTCCTCGGGCCCTCCGGCGCGGGGAAATCAGATCTTCTGCTGCGGCTGATCGATAAGGGCTTCACCCTCGTCGCGGACGATCAGGTGCTGATCCAGGATGGCATGGCCAGCCCGCCGCCTGCCTTGGCAGGGTTGCTGGAGGTTCGCGGCCTTGGCCTGTTCCACCTGCCTTATACCGCCCCCGCCCGGCTGCGCCTGGTCGTCTCGCTGGTCAGCACCCCGCCAGACCGCCTGCCCGAACCCCGCCTGCACGCCCAGCTAAACCTGCCAGAAATCACGCTGGAAGCCGCCCACCCCTCCGCCGCCCCCCGCGCCGCCCTGGCGCTGGAGGCCGCCTGCGGGCGTGTTCGCCAACAAGTGGGTGCCTTCGCGGTATGAGTACCCCGGCCGAAACGCTGGCCATCGTGCTGGTTACCGGGCTTTCCGGCGCGGGTAAAAATTCCGTGCTGCGGGCGCTGGAAGATCTTGGGTTTGAAACGGTTGACAACCCCCCGCTCGACACACTGAAAACCCTCACCACTCAGGCCCGTCGCAACCTTGCCATCGGGGTAGATGCCCGGTCTCGCGGCTTTTCTGCCAATTTTGTGCTGGAGGCTGCCGCCAACCTTCGCAAACGCAAGGGCCTGGAGCTGTCACTCATCTACACCACCGCCAGCGACGCGGTACTGCTCCGCCGATATTCCGAGTCCCGCCGCCGCCACCCGCTGGCGCAAACTGGCGCCATAGCGGACGGCATCGCGCTGGAGCGCGACCTCACCGCCCCGCTCGCCCGCGCGGCGGACTGGCTGGTGGACACCTCCACCCTGCCCCTACCCAAACTACGCGGCATGGTGGAGCTACGCTACGGCACCGCTTCACCCGGCCTCGTTATATCGCTGGTTTCCTTCTCCTACGCGAACGGCCTTCCACCGGAAGCAGATCTGATCTTCGATGCACGCTTCTTGAGGAATCCGCACTACGACCCAAGTCTTCGCATGCTTTCAGGACTCGACACCGAAGTCGGCAACTTCATCGAACAAGATGCTGATTTTGCGGAATACTTTAATAAAGTTCTGAATCTTCTTGAATTTTTACTGCCGAGGTTCGTGCAGGAAGGAAAAAAATATGCAACAATATGTGTCGGATGTACCGGCGGACAACACAGATCGGTTTATATGGTTGAAAAGTTAAACACCCATCTTGCCCAGCGCGGGTGGCGCGTCGGTGTTGCGCACCGGGAAGCGGCAAAATTCCTTGGCACCAAATCCGGCATTGCCCGTGAAGGGATGAGCGAGCCCCGATGATCGGTCTTGTTCTCGTCACCCATGGCACGCTGGCCCTGGCCCTGCGCGATGCCATGGAACATGTGGTCGGCAAGCAGCAGCAGCTCGCCACGGTCTGCATCGAGTCAGATGCGGCGTTTGAAGGCCAGAAGGCCGAAATCGC
>JAGWZS010000082.1 GCA_018971905.1 Rhodospirillales bacterium
AAAGGCGTGATGCCGGATGACTACACGGCCTTCCGCAAGCAGCGTTACCGCTGGGCCTATGGCGCCATGCGGATTGTCCGCGCCAATGCCGCCGCTTTGTTCAACCCCTTCAACAAGGAACTGACCGCCGGCCAGCGCTGGCACTTCATCACCGGCTGGATGCCGTGGTTTGGTGATGCGCTGGGGCTGGTGTTCCTGGCCATGGGTCTGGCTTGGTCCCTGGGGCTGATTTTTGATCCAGTGCGGTTTGAATTCCCGATCGCGCTGTTCATGCTGCCTTCCATCGGCCTGTTCTTCTTCAAGATCGTGCAGATCCTGGCTCTTTATAAAAACCGCGTGCCTTGCGGGTTCATGGACCGGTTGGGTGCCGCAGTGGCCGGGCTGGCGCTGAGCCATTCCATCGGCAAGGCAGTGTGGAAAGGGCTGTTCACCAACTCGCTGCCCTTCCTGCGCACACCGAAGATGGAGAACGCCCCGGCGCTGGTGCAGGGGTTGGTGATGGCCCGTGAGGAGCTGGTGATCCTGGCCCTCACCTGGGCGGCGGCGCTGGGGGTTGGCTTTGGCCACCATTGGGCGACGCTGGAAACCAGGCTGTGGGTGGCGGTGCTGTTCACCCAGTCCATGCCGTACCTCGCCTCTGTCGGCACCTCCATTCTGGCGGCATTGCCTGCCAAGGCACCCAAGAAGGTGGCGGCCCCGACGGTGCAGAAGGCCCCGGCCCCGGTGTTCCACCCTGCAGTTGGGGATTGAAGGCAAAGCTTAGCAAAACCCCTCCAGGGAAACTTGGAGGGGTTTTTGTTGGCTGGATGAGGTGAATACGGTAGATGGTCCCGACCCATCGCGGCCACAGCCGACGCGGATGCTATCTCAAGAACGGACGCTCGACGTCGCCCAGTGTCGGAGGCTTGCGCCCAGGGGCCTAGGCTGCCAGCCCTGTCCCTGAAATTCGTGCTGCCCGTGCCTCCAGCTGGTTGCGCAAGGCGGAGGGCAGTTGGCGGGCGGATTTCACCCGCGGGATGTTCATCTCCTCAATGGCGGGCGGGGCGTCACGCTCCTGCCAATTGTCGAACGCCATCCGGCTCACATTGTCGACAAAGGTTTCCGCCGCCACGCCTTCCGCGAGAATGCAGGAATGGTCAGCGATTTCAATGTGATAATACCGGAAAACCTCCGGCATCGATGGCTCCCGGGTGATCGAGCGGTTATTCACCATGGCGCCCGCCTGCACCAGCAGCCCATCCAGCAGAACGGCATGGTCGGGGGAAACCAGCAGGTCGCGCCGGGGCAGGCCATCCGCCAGCGCACCGGCCCTTATGCGCACGGGAAACACGCGCAGAGGGTCTGCGAAACGGGTGGAAACAGTTTGCACCCCAAGCCAGCTGATAGGCGCCACGCGGCCATCCGCCAGTACCACCATGTCGCCGGTTTTCAGCGTTTCCACCGTCACTTCGCCATCCGGCGTTTCCACTGCCGTCCCAGCCAGGAAACAGTAGCAAACCGCCGTGCCGCTGTTCAAATTCCAGTTCGCGCCGTGCGGGTCGTTCGGGCCGGTCGAGATTGTGAGGTCGAGCCTGGTGCCCGGCCAAACAGAAGGGTTTTTGGAAAACAGGAAATATTTTCCGGTGGTTGAATCCTCGAAAATGAAGCCCAGCACCGTTCCGGTCGTTTCATCTGTGGCAGTGCCGATGTAGGTCTGCACGTCCGTCTGCCCAACGATCGTGAAATGCTCGCCGCCAGAGAGCACCGGAGAGCTGTTTGGCGATTCGACCGTTTGCGGGCGAATCGGAAATGGGCTCGCGACAACATAATCGTCTCCGCCCGCCGGGTTGATGTTGTAGGCGTAGAGACTTTCGCTGGGGTTGCCGAACTGATTGTCCTGGCCGCCCGCGCCCTCGCCGGGGTTATGAGGCTCATCCCCGCCGTCAGAAAACTGATCAAGATTATGTTGGTCGCTCATGTACACCTCGCTGCCGATTGCAAGACGTGTATCTATTTTGTGCTAAAGATTTATTAATTCCGAAATGATAACATAGTCGCCGCGATTTTATTTACAATCCATAAATACCATCAAAATTTATGAACATTATGCAATATAAAACTTAAAATATATTTTTGTATCATTTTTTCAATCGCCGGTTGCGGCGCGTCTGTAATTTCAAGCGGCTTCATCAAGGCGCACGAAGCGCGCCCCGCTGGCCTGCAAGGCCGCCAGCCCGGCGGCAATGCCAGCCCCGCTGGAGCGCCTGGGCTGGTTGATATGACCTTCGATGACATCGCCGTCTTGCGCGGCTTTTATCCGGGCCGCCACCATCTCCGCAGGCAGCGAGGCGCCCGCATCCGAAACCAGTGAGTAGCCTGCCACGCGCGCGCCCAGCGCCTCGATTCGCGGCACGACCGACGGGGTATAGAGTCCCGCGGCACCCCGGTACCAAACCGGATGCCGACCCGTGACCTTATAAATTGCCGCCGCCCCGCCCGCGATTTCCGCTTCAATGGCCGGCCAGCTTCCCGCCACCTCCAGCCCATACACGCGCTGCATGCCCAGCACCGGCGGCAAATGCCGCGCGCCATGGTTTTCCAGCGTGAACACATCGCGGTGTTTCAGAAAAAAAGACAACCCGTCCGGATTCATCCGCATCCACACAGCGGTGATGAAAATGGTGGCGGGAATGCTCCGCTCCACCAGCAGATTGGCGATGCGCGGGTCGAAATGGCCGGGGCAGGCATCCAGCGTTACCGCCACGCGGCGCGGGCCGGGCTGGGGGTTCAGCCGCAACACCGGCTCCACCAGGCCGTCTTTCCGTGCAGTCCCCAGCGCCAGCGGCGCTGCCAACCCGCCATACATAAATTGACGGCGGGAGATGCTCCCGCCGCCACAGCAATCACACATCTTATGCCTTCAGATTAAGCTTTCAAAACGCGGCCGGCCACGGCTCCCAATTTCCGAACCATGTCCGGGTCGCGCAGCTCTTTTTTGGTGATCAAGGCGTGGCTGAGCGACATATCGCAGCCATGCGGGCAAACCGGGCGCGGCGCGGCAATACGCGGCAGCACATCCTTCACCAAGGCGCGCGCCTTATCGGCATTATCCAGCAGCACCTTCACCACCTGGTCCACGGTTACGGCGTCATGGCCCTCGTGCCAGCAATCGTAATCGGTCACCATCGCCACGGTGGCGTAGTCCATCTCCGCCTCGCGGGCGAGCTTGGCTTCCGGCATGTTGGTCATGCCAATCACCGAGCATCCCCAGGAGCGGTAGAGATTGCTCTCCGCCAGGGTAGAGAATTGCGGGCCTTCCATAACAAGGTAGGTGCCGCCGCGCGTGTAAGGCAGGTCCAGCGCTTTCAGGCTTTCTTCCAGCGCATCACCCAAACGGCCGCAAACCGGGTGCGCCATGGAAACATGCGCCACGCAGCCAGGGCCAAAGAAGCTCTTCTCGCGGGCAAAAGAGCGGTCGATAAACTGATCCACAATCACGAAATGCCCTGGCGGCAGCTCTTCTTTCAGCGAGCCGACGGCAGAGAGGGAAATAATATCCGTCACACCCAAACGCTTGAACGCATCGATGTTGGCGCGGTAGTTCAGCGCGCTTGGCGAGATTTTATGCCCGCGCCCGTGCCGGGGCAGAAACACCACCCTCAGGCCCTCATACTCACCAAGCAGAAACTCGTCGGATGGGTCGCCCCAGGGCGTTTCGATCTTTGCCCACGCGGGGTTCTTCAGACCGTTGATGTCCTGAATTCCCGAGCCGCCGATGATGCCGATGACAGGTTGCTTTGTTGCGCTCATCTCCACACTCCCCAGAGTAAAAGTACCGCCTTTTTATTAGGAAGCGGCACTTGTGGATTCTATGATCGAAATCAAACCTTACGCAACCTTGCGCTTCTCCTGATATTGCGGGCGCTGCGGCTTGATCTTGCGCACCTGCATATCCGGGTGGCGGGCCGGCTTTTTCACCGGCATGGCCTGTTTCGGCCGCTCGCCGCCGGCCACCTTCATGGTAACGCCGGTCAGCTTTTCAATCTGCTTCAGGTACGGCAGCTCCGTCGCGTCGCAGAACGCCACCGCCACGCCTTCCGCGCCGTTGCGCGCGGTGCGGCCAATGCGGTGCACATAGCTTTCCGGCTCGTTCGGCAGCTCGAAATTGATAACGTGGGAGACCGCGTTCACATCGATGCCGCGGGCGGCGATGTCTGTTGCCACCAGGGCGCGAACTTCACCGGCCTTGAATGCATCCAACGCCCGCTGGCGCTGGTTTTGGCTGAGATTGCCATGCAGCGCCGCTGACGAAATTTTGGAATTGTTCAGCATCATCGCCACACGGTCCGCACCGCGCTTGGTGCGGGTGAACACGATGGTGCGGGCGAATTCTGGCTGGTGCAGCAGCTTAATCAGAAGGTTCCGCTTCTCGGGCCCTTCGGCGAAATACACGCTCTGCTCGATCTTCCGGGGCGTGGAAGACACCGTCTCGATCTCCACCCGCACCGGCTCGCGCAGCAACCCGTTGGCCAGCTTGGCGATTTCCGCCGGCATGGTGGCGGAGAACAAGGCCGACTGGCGACGGCCCGGCAGGGCTGCCACAACCTTGCGGATGTCTGGCATGAAGCCGAGGTCCAGCATACGGTCTGCTTCGTCCAGTACGAAGAACTGGCATTGGTCGATAATCAGCTCGCGGGTGTTCATCAGATCCACCACGCGGCCTGGGCAGCCCACCACGATGTCCGCGCCGCGCATCATGCGCTGCACCTGGCTGTAACGGCTCACACCGCCCACCACCAGCACGGTGCGCAGGCCAAGCCCGGCGCCGAATTTCTTGATCTCCTGCTCAATCTGCACCGCCAGCTCGCGCGTGGGGGCCAGCACCAGGGCGCGGGTGGAGAAGCGGCGGCTATGCAGCTTCTCGGTCGCGAAGGCCTGCAGCATGGGCAGAGAGAAAGCCGCGGTTTTGCCGGTGCCGGTCTGGGCGATGCCCAGAACATCCCGCCCCTGAAGCCCATGCGGGATGGATTTTTCCTGAATGGGGGTGGGCTTCACGAACCCGGCGGCCCGCAGCGCCCCCACAATGGCAGGCGCAAAACCAAAGCTTTCAAACGTAATATCACTCACAACAAACATCTCCGCCGCCGAAGGCCCATGCCCTGGCGGTCAATGTCCGGTATCCCATGCGCGAATCTGGAAAAGGACGGTGCAAATCAGCCCGTTAAGGGCGTCCCCGCCCTGTAAAGCACGCGCCGCCACGTCTGATTCGCGCCATGGCAGCAAGCGGGCATCCCTTACGCTGGGAAAGCCAAGCGACGCAAGGGGTTTATGATGCAGAGCAGCATCTGCGGCAAAAAAACGACACATTGACAAAGGCGATCCCGCTCAGAACACGCCGATCATCAACAGGCTTCTTGCCATGGCTCTTCGGAAAATACGGCTCAAGCCGGGACATTTACTTGTCCGTCAGCCGGTACAGGCTGCTCATCATCAATCTCCTCGCGGCGCTTGGATCAGACCAGCTAAACCGAATCAATGGGTCCTGAGCCTAAAGCCATCGCACTCTAAAGCGTCACCGCTCTGGGGCCGGCTTTTTTTGCAGCCATAAAGGCAACTCAACCGCCATATGTTTTCTGGCAAGAAGCTCTTGCAGGCGTGACAACAACAGGCTACCTAGCGCGCCACAATCGCGGGTTTCGCTGTCATAGCTCAGGGGTAGAGCACTTCATTGGTAATGAAGAGGTCCTGGGTTCAATTCCCAGTGACAGCACCAGCGAGCTTGCAATGGGGGGCCTGATCCGTTAGGCAGCCTTGACCAAGGGCCCAGATAGCTCAGTTGGTAGAGCATGCGACTGAAAATCGCAGTGTCGCTGGTTCGATTCCGGCTCTGGGCACCATTTCCCCTCACACCCCGAAGCTCAAGCAGGTGGCAAGCACGTTGGCCTCTGGCCCGAGCCTGTTAACAAAAATGTGTTTTCTTTAAAAAACTTTTCGTTCCAGCATAAGAAGGCTGGTTTTTTTTGCAGGCCAAGGCTAGACATTTGGCATCCGCATTGCGGACATAACAGAATCCAAAGGTTTGGGCAGAGAAAATCTTCGGCTGATCGGTTAAGTCACGGCAGGCCGAGCTAACATAAAGAGGCTTTATAAATGTCAAAAGCGTTCATTGCCGAAGTTATCCAGAATTCTGCGGAAATTACAGGCGTTGCCGCCAACCGCGCCGCAAGCGATCTGATCGAGGCGATCGTTAAGGAAATGAAGAAGAACGGCAAGTTTACCCTGCCGAGCTTTGGCACCTTCACCGTTCGCAAGACCAAGGCGCGCAAGGGCGTGAACCCGCGCACGGGTGAGGAGATCAAGGTGAAGGCCGGCAAGACCGTGCGCTTCAAGGCCTCTCCATCCCTGAAGAAAATGGTCTGAGCCATTTCAGCTCCAACAACGAAGGCCCTGTTATAAACAGGGCCTTTTTTGTTATGTCCCTTCACCGGCGCGGCGCTTAACTGGGCGAATGACCGGCCGGACATTCAGGGCGCGATGGCTTCAGGTTCGCTTGCTTTGCAAGCGGAACCAAAGTCTGAATCGTCCTCTAATTCATTGATTCAGAGGCGGGTTGAGACCTGAGAGCGACCGCTCTCAGATCACCCGGCTCCAGCCTACATCCAGGGTGGTGCCGGCAGGTTTTTGGAGCGCAAAAACTCCGGGTTGAACAGCTTGCTCTGGTAGCGCGCGCCGCTGTCGCACAGCATGGTCACGATGGTATGGCCCGGCCCCATCTCCCTCGCCACGCGGATCGCCGCCGCCACGTTAATGCCCGCCGAGCCGCCAACAGAAATCCCCTCATGGATCATCAGATCGTAAACCTGCTCCAGCGCCTCAGGGTCGGCGATTTTCAGCGCATCATCGATGGTCACGCCGTTTAAATTCTCCGGCACGCGGGACTGGCCAATACCCTCGGTGATCGAGGAGCCGGTCACCGTGAGGTCTCCGCTTTTCACCCAGCCATAGAGCCCGCTGCCTTCCGGGTCCGCCAGCACAATCCGCACCTCCGGCTTGCGCGCCTTTAGCGCGAGGGAAACCCCGGCCAGCGTGCCGCCGGTGCCGCAGGCGCAGGTAAAGGCATCCACCCGGCCAGCGGTTTGCGCCCAAATCTCCGGCCCGGTGGTGGTGCGATGGCCCTCCCGGTTGGCCAGATTATCGAACTGGTTGGCCCACACGGCCCCCAACTCCTCCGCCAGTCGGCGGGAGACATGCACGTAATTGCCGGGGTCTTTGAACGGCTTGGCCGGCACCAGCCGCAAATCCGCGCCGATCATGCGCAGGGTATCGATCTTTTCCCGGCTCTGGGTCTCCGGCATTACGATGACGCTTTTATAGCCCAGCGCATTGGCCACCAGCGTAATGCCGATGCCGGTATTACCCGCCGTGCCCTCCACAATGGTGCCGCCGGGCTTCAGCACGCCGCGCGCCTCGGCATCGCGGATAATCGCCAGCCCTGCCCTGTCCTTCACTGAACCGCCAGGCGAGCAGAACTCCGCCTTGCCCAGAATCTCGCAGCCCGTGGCGGCGGAAGCCCGCTTCAGCCTGATGAGAGGGGTGTTGCCAATCGCGCCGATCAGCCCGTCCGCCACTGTTTCCATCCGTTCCGCTCCTCGCTATGCTGGGCTTAAAGATAAGCTGCCGGAGGTTATTATGATCGAAGATGTGTCACCGCGACAGGTCTGGGAAGCCTTAATGAGCAATCCGGATGCTGTTCTGTGCGACTGCCGCACCAATGCCGAGTGGAATTTCGTTGGCCTGCCGGATTTGAGCCAGACCGGCAAACAGCCGGTGCTGAACCAGTGGCAAATGTTTCCCACCATGCAGCCCAACCCTAAATTCATGGAGGCGCTGGGTGCCGCGCATGTGGGGCACGAGGCGCATGTGTATTTCATCTGCCGATCCGGGGCGCGGAGTATGGCCGCCGCCCAGGCCGC
>JAGWZS010000329.1 GCA_018971905.1 Rhodospirillales bacterium
TGGCGGACCCGGCGCGATTCGAACGCGCGACCTTTGCCTTCGGAGGGCAACACTCTATCCAGCTGAGCTACGGGTCCTTGGCAGCCCTTCTAGCGGCATCGGCTGGCATGGGCAACAGCCCCAGCGGGCTCATACGCCCTTACTCGCGGCGGCGCGCAAGGCGAGGCGAAAAGCGAGCCATGGTAAGCCCCGCGCAGGGTCCGCGCCGCCACCAAGCTCCACAGCGCCAGAAAAATCCAGGTCAGCACGTGTCCAGCAACTGCAAATACAGTCAGCCCGGTCTGCGCGCCCAGCGCGTTGGTCGCCAGAATGAACACGCCCAGCGGGAAGGTAAACCCCCACCAACCCATGTTAAAGGGCAGCCGGTGCGGGCGCTGCGCCAGCACCATCACCGCCGCCAGGGCCAGCCACCAGGCGCCATAAGCCCATATCGCCAATCCGCCGATAACCCCTACCCCCTGCGCCACACCGCCCAGGAAAGCCAGGCTCCCCCCCGCGAACGCATACGATGCAGCGTGGCCCAGCAGCAGCCCCAGCGCGCCCGTACCCAGCGGCCCCAGCGCCAGCCAGGAGGACACCGCCATTTCCGCCGGCGGCAGCGAATGCAGCACCAGCCGCAGGAACAAGATCGTGAGTATCCCCATCGCCAGCGGCACGGAAAGCGCCCACAGCCCATACCCCGCCAGCACGAGATTCGCCGCCACGGCTTGCGGCAAATGCGGCGCCAACAGCGCCCCGCTGGCCGCCGCCACCTCACACGCCACAATCGGCAGTAACCAAACCCCGGTCATGGATTCCAGCAGATGCTTCTGGCTCACCACCATCGCAAAAGGCACCCCAAGCCCTATAAGCACGGAAAGCACCGTATCAATCTCCCACAGCCTCAGGGCCAGCTGCGGGTTGTGGCCAAACACCAGCGTGCCATTGGTGATGGTGGCCAGCCCCATGGGAATGGCGCCCAGAAACATCGGCACCACAGAGTGGCTCAGGCTCTGCATCGCCTGGCGCGGGTAAAACAGCCAATGTGCGGCGTATAGCAACGAAAAAGTCAAAAACAGCACGATATTCGCCCGCCATACCCCCGCCGCCAGCACCGGCAACCAGGCTGGGCCGGGCAGCTGGTTCAACAACAGCGCCAGCACGCCCGTGCCCATGGTCACGGTGAACCAGTTGGGTGTGAATTGCCGCACAATCTCGGCGGGGTGCTCGTGATGGGAGAAGGGTCTGGACAACATAATCAACCTGCCTTTCGACACGGCTGAGATACGGTGGCGAAATACATTTTAAAAACTGATTATTCTTTTCAAATTAACAAATATGAATTATCTATTTTTTATGACCCTTGAGCAATTGCGTATTTTCGCCGCCGTGGCGGAGCGCCAGCACGTCACTCGCGCCGCCGCCGCCTTAAACCTCACCCAGGCGGCTGTCTCCGCCTCCATCGCCGCGCTGGAAAATCAGCATGACGTGAAATTATTCGACCGTGTGGGCCGCAACATCACGCTCACTGAAACCGGGCGGCTGTTTCTGCAAGAG
>JAGWZS010000330.1 GCA_018971905.1 Rhodospirillales bacterium
GCTGGCCGTAACCATCCTCACCGGCACTGAGTCCGCCCCGTTGCCCGAGCAGGTGACGCTGGAGCTGCTGGGCAATGACCGCCCCGGCATCGTGCGCGAGGTGACGCAGACCTTGCGCGGGCTGGGCGTGAATATCGAGGAATTCTCCTCCTATATCGAAAGCGCGCCCTTCACCGGCGAGGATATGTTCCGCGCCGTGGCCAGGCTGGGGCTGCCGCCCGGGCTTTCCGCGCAAGATGTCCGCGCCGCGCTGGAAAAGCTGGCCGCCGAGTTCATGGTGGATATCAAGCAGCCTGAGATCGCCTGAACACAGGCGAAACCGGCCCGCAACCCGCTTTCAACAGCCCTGGGCGAGACATGACAAAATTGGACCAGGCCCAAAGAAACACCTCCGCTTCTGAAGGTGAGGCGCCCGCGGGCGGGTTCGCAGCACTGGTGCCCGAGCTTGGCGTGACGGATTTGGCGGCAAGCCTGGGCTTCTGGTGCGGGCTTCTGGGGTTTTCCGTTGCCTATTCCCGGCCGGAGGCCGGTTTTGCCTATCTTCAGCGGGGCAAGCTGCAAATCATGCTGTGCCAGATCAATGGCGAGTGGGAAACCGGCGTGCTGGAATACCCGCTGGGGCGGGGCATCAATTTCCAGATGGAAGTGCCGGATTGCAGCCCCATCCTCACCGCCCTCGCCCAGGCCGGCTGGCCGCTTTTCCGCCCGGTTGAAGAGAAACGCTATAAAATTGGCGATGGCTGGGAGGTCTGCCAGGAATTTCTGGTGCAGGACCCTGACGGCTATCTGCTCCGCTTCACCGCCGGTCTTTAGCGCCTGCCCTCAAAGCGTCACCTGAATCTTCTTGACACGGCGCGCCCCCGCATAGCGGAATAGCATCATGCTCAGGAGGATTCTCAAGCTTTGCGCTTGACCTGCCCGCCCGCCCCGCGTTTCTCCATCCGGACGAACCGGATGGATTTGAGCGCATGACCACGACCGACCGCACCCCTCGCAAGCTGCATGTCGTTACACACGGCTGCCAGATGAATGTGTATGACAGCGCCCGGATGACGGACCTGCTGCGCCCGCTGGGCTATGAGACGGTTGAGGCGCCCGAGGGGGCGGATATGGTCATCATCAATACCTGCCATATCCGTGAGCGGGCGGAGGAGAAAGTCTTCTCCCAGCTCGGCCGGTTGCGGGTGATGAAGGAAGCCCAGGGCGGCAATATGATGATCGCCGTGACCGGCTGCGTGGCGCAGGCGGAGGGCGAGGTTCTGGCCAAGCGCGCCCCGTTCGTGGATCTGGTGGTCGGCCCGCAGGCCTATCACCGGCTGCCGGAGCTGATTGCCCAGGCGCACCGCAAAACCGGCGCGGTGATCGACACCGACTTCCCCGCCGAGCAGAAATTCGACCATCTGCCGGACGATGCGGCGCCGCAGGGTGTGGTGTCTTACCTCTCCATCCAGGAAGGCTGCGACAAATTCTGCTCCTTCTGCGTGGTGCCCTATACGCGCGGGGCGGAAGCCTCCCGCCCGGTGGCCAGCGTGCT
>JAGWZS010000083.1 GCA_018971905.1 Rhodospirillales bacterium
CGCCCCGGCCGCACGTTTTTCGATGACGGCGCTGCATTGCTGGACACGGCCGCGCGGCTCACGCACCGGGCGCTCTATGTCCTGCTTGCCGCCGTGGTTGCTTTTGGCTTCCTCACGCGCTGGACCGACAATAAACCGCTCAGCTTTTTCGGCCTGTTGATCCCCTCGCCCCTTGGCACTTTTCCCAGGACAACCGGGCATTTCGTCGATCAGATCCATGACTATCTGGCCTGGACCATCATCGTCCTGGCCGGCCTCCACGCCGCCGCCGCGCTGCTGCACCATTTTTATATGAAAGATGGTGTGCTGCGCCGGATGCTGCCACAGCGCCGCTAATCTTTATGCCGCCTTTATGCGGGCGGCCAGTTTTCCGCGTCGCGGCTTTACGCCCACACGCCTAAACGGAACACTCCAATAAGGAGTTTTCCGATGGGCGATGCCATCTCCATTCTCTTCAGCGCCGCCATTTTCTTGCTGCTGCTGTGCTACGTTCCCGCCTGCGAGCGCGTGTGATGCTGGACCTCACACTCGGCGCCGCCGTCTCCGCGCTGCTGCTGGTTTACCTTGTCTGGGCGATGCTGCGCCCGGAAGATTTTTGAGAAAATTCCATGACAATCCAGGGCATCGCGTATATCGCGTTGGTTTTTCTGTTGGTGCTGGGCGCGGCTTTCCCGCTCGGGCGCTATCTGGCCGCGATCTTTGAAGGCCGCGTGCGTTTTTTGCGCCCGCTGGAAGCGGGTTTCTACCGCCTGGCAGGCGTTGATGAAACACGTGCCATGGGCTGGCAGGCTTATGCCGTGGCACTGCTGCTGCTCAGCGTGATTCATTTCGCGCTGCTCTACGCCATTTTGCGGCTGCAATATTATCTGCCGTTCAACCCGCAGCATATCGCGGGCATGTCTCCGCGCCTGGCGTTCAACACCGCCGCCAGCTTCGCCACCAACACAAACTGGCAGGCCTATGTACCAGAAGCGCAAATCTCGAATGGTGCGCAGATGTTTGGCCTCGCCGTGCATATGTTCCTCTCTGCTGCGGCAGGTATCGCGGCGGCGGCGGCGGTTATGCGCGCCTTTGCCTCTGGGGCCGCCAAAACCCTCGGCAATTTCTATGCCGATCTCACCCGCATCACGCTCTATCTGCTGCTGCCCGTCACCATCGTCGCGGCGGTGCTGCTGGTGCTGGCAGGGTGCCCGCAAACCTTCAGCGCCTTCATCACCGCGCACACGCTGCAAGGCGACACACAGAGCATCGCCATCGGCCCCGTGGCGCTGCAAGAGGCGATCAAGGAACTCGGCACCAATGGCGGCGGTTTCTTCAATGCCAATTCCGCGCATCCGTTCGAAAACCCCAATGCCTGGACAAATCTTTTTGAAAACTGGTTGCTTCTGGTCATCGGCTTCGCCCTGCCCATCGCCTTCGGCCATATGGTAAAAAATCCACGCCAGGGCCGCGCGCTGATGGCGGCCATGGCAATCATCCTCGCTCTGGGTTGCGTGGGTACCTACGCGGCGGAGGCGTCAGGCAACCCCCTGCAAACCGCCATCGGCGTGGCGCATCAGGGCGGGAACTGGGAAGGCAAGGAGGTACGCTTCGGTATTCCCGCAAGCACCACCTTCAATGTTTCCGCCACTGGCACCTCTACCGGCGCGGTTGACAGCTTCACTGACAGCTACATGCCATTGGCTGGCGCCATTCCGCTGTTTCTCATGCAGCTTGGCGAGGTTACACCAGGCGGCGTTGGCTCGGGCTTTTACACCATCATCGTATTCGCGCTGTTCTCGGTGTTCGTGGCGGGGCTGATGGTCGGGCGCACGCCCGAATATCTCGGCAAGAAGGTTCAGGCGAAGGAGATCAAACTCGCCATGCTGGGTGTGTTGATCCTCACCTTGTTCATCCTGGCGGGTGCGGGCTTCTCGCTCGTCACCAAATCCGGGCTTACATCCTTGGCCAATGCCGGGCCGCATGGGTTGACGGAAATGCTCTATGCCTGGACCTCGGCGACCGAAAATAACGGCAGCGCCTTCGCGGGGCTTTCCGCCGACACCAATCTGTTGGATTACGGCCTGGGCGCGGCCATGCTGTTCGGCCGCTTCGCCTTCATGGTGCCGGTTCTGGCCATCGCCGGTTCGCTCGCGGCCAAGCCACGCCTGCCGGAAAGTGCCGGCACGTTCCCCACCACGGGCCCTCTGTTCATCGGGCTGCTCATCGGCGTGATCATCATCCTCGGCGGTCTGCAATTTCTGCCCGCTGACACGCTCGGGCCGTTGGCCGAGCATTTCCTCCTGCAAGCTGGAAAGACGTTTTAACAATGTCAAAAGCTGATTCCATTTCCCTGTTTGAGTCGAGGATCATCCGCCGCGCGGCGTGGGACTCAATCGCCAAGCTCAACCCCGTCACGCTGATGCGCAATCCGGTGATCTTCGTCACCGAGATTGTCTCCGCCCTCGTCACCGCCGCGGGGATTGAGGCGCTGCTCAAACATCAGCCTGCCGCGTTCCCGCTTATTATCGCCGCGTGGCTATGGCTTACGGTTATTTTCGCCACCTTCGCGGAAGCCGTGGCGGAAGGCCGTGGTCGCGCGCGGGCCGAAACCTTGCGTCACGCGCGGTCAGACACCATGGCCAAGCTGCTCACCAACCCGCCCAACCGCGCGCTCTACAAGCCCACACCGGCGCCAGATCTGCACCAGGGTGATATCGTATTGGTGGAAGCAGGCGACATCATCCCTTCAGATGGCGAGGTGATCGAAGGTGTCGCCAGCGTGAATGAAAGTGCCGTGACGGGCGAATCCGCCCCGGTGGTGCGCGAGGCGGGAGGCGACCGTTCGGCCGTAACCGGCGGCACACAATTAGTGTCCGACTGGCTGGTGGTCTGCATCACCGCCGATGCGGGCAGCACCTTTCTGGACCGCATGATCTCGCTGGTGGAAGGCGCGGAACGCCGTAAAACACCGAATGAGATCGCGCTGAACATTCTGCTGGCGGGGCTCACGCTGGTATTTCTCATCGCCGTGGTCACGCTCGTGGGGTTCGGCGCTTATTCCGGCACAAAATTTTCAATTCCCGTGCTGGCGGCGCTGCTGGTCTGCCTTATCCCCACCACCATCGGCGGCTTGCTCTCCGCCATTGGCATCGCGGGCATGGACCGGCTGGTGCGCTTCAACGTCGTTGCCACATCGGGGCGCGCCGTGGAAGCGGCGGGTGACGTGGACGCGCTGCTGCTGGACAAAACCGGCACCATCACCTTCGGCAACCGCATGGCCTCGGCGTTTTATCCTGCGGCGGGGGTGCAAGAACATGAACTGGCGCAAGCCTGCGCGATGGCCAGCCTGGGCGACGATACACCTGAAGGCCGCTCCATCCTTGTGCTGGCGCGGGAGAAATATAACATCACGCCGGAGCGCCCGGCGGATGCCGAGATCATTCCCTTCAGCGCCAATACCCGCATGTCCGGCGTGGACAATGCCGGGCAAAGCTACCGAAAAGGTGCGGTGGATTCCGTGCTGAAGGCGCTGAACACTGAAGGCGACAACGCCTTCGCGGAAGCCGCCACGCGCATTGGCCGCGCGGGCTCCACGCCGCTGGCAGTTTCCGCCAATGGCAGGCTGCTGGGGCTCATCGAGCTGAAGGATATCGTCAAGCCCGGCATCAAGGAGCGTTTCGCGGCGCTGCGCGGCATGGGCATCCGCACGGTGATGGTGACGGGTGACAACCGCGTCACCGCCGCCGCCATCGCCGCCGAGGCAGGGGTGGATGACTATATCGCCGAGGCCACACCGCAGAACAAGCTTGACTACATCAGGAAGGTTCAAAGCGAGGGCCGCCTGGTGGCAATGTGCGGAGACGGCACCAACGACGCGCCCGCATTGGCCCAGGCGGATGTGGGTGTGGCGATGCAGACCGGCACCCAAGCCGCGCGCGAGGCCGGCAACATGGTTGATCTCGACAGCGACCCCACCAAGCTGATCGAAATCGTGGAAATCGGCAAGCAATTGCTGATCACGCGCGGCGCGCTGACCACCTTCTCCATCGCCAACGATATTTCGAAATATTTCGCGATCCTGCCTGCGATTTTCGTAGGCACCTACCCGCAGCTCGGCGCGTTGAACATCATGCATCTGCACAGCCCGGAAAGTGCCATCCTCTCGGCAGTGATCTTCAATGCGCTCATCATCGTGGTGCTGGTGCCGCTGGCACTGAAGGGCGTGAAGTTCCGTGCCATCGGTGCCGCGGCACTGCTGAAGCGCAACCTGCTGATCTACGGGCTGGGCGGCATCATCGCGCCGTTCGCTGGCATCAAGCTTATCGACTTGGCTCTCGGCCTGTTTTGAAAAAGGTTTTTCCCATGCTTCGTGATATCCGCCCAGCTTTTTCGTTAGTCGTGCTCTTTACGCTCTTTCTGGGCTTTCTCCTGCCGGAAGCCTTCACCGGCGCCATGCAGCTTGCCTTGCCCTGGCAGGCCAATGGCTCCCTGCTGAAAAACAACGGCGAAATCATCGGCTCCGCCTTGATCGGCCAGAACTTCACCTCCCCCCAATATTTCCAGCCTCGCCCTTCGGCTCTGGACAAGCCGTATGACGCCGCCACCTCCGGCGCCTCCAATCTCGGCCCCACCAGCGCCGCGCTGCAAACCGCCATCAGGCAGCGTGTGGCGGCATACACCAAAGCGTTCGGCCCTGGCCCTGTGCCTGCTGATGCCGTCACCGCTTCCGGCTCTGGGCTGGACCCTGATATTTCGCTGGCCAATGCGCTGCGCCAGGCCCCCGCCGTGGCCGCAGCACGGCATCTGCCGGCCACCGCGGTTACGTCCATGGTGGAAAAGCTGGCGCATCACGCCTTCCTCGGAATCATCGGCACCAGCCATGTGAACGTGCTGGAACTTAACCTTGCGCTGGATCATCCACCCGCCACATAAAGCCGCATGGCACCCCAGGATGATGGCCGCCCAGACCCGGATGCGCTGCTGGCCAGCGCGGAACGGGGGCAGCGCGGCCATCTGAAAATCTTTCTTGGCGCGGCGCCTGGTGTCGGCAAAACCTGGGAGATGCTGGACGCCGCCCATGCCAAGCGCCAGCGCGGGCTGGACGTAGTGGCCGGGCTGATCGAAACCCATGGCCGCGCCGGCACCCTGCAAAAAATCGGCGAACTTGAGGTTCTGCCACGGCACGCCGTGCCGTATCGCGGCCAAACGTTGGAGGAGTTCGACCTCGACGCCGCCCTGGCCCGCCACCCGCAATTGCTGCTGGTGGACGAGCTGGCCCACACCAACGCCCCCGGCCTGCGCCACGCCAAACGCTGGCAGGATGTGCAGGAACTGCTGGAAGCAGGCATCGATGTGTGGAGCACGCTGAACGTGCAGCATCTTGAAAGCCTGAACGACCAGGTGGCGCGCATCACCGGCATCCGGGTTGGCGAAACCATCCCGGACACCGTGCTGGACATGGCCGATGAGATCGAACTGATCGACCTGCCGCCTAATGAACTGCGCGCCCGGCTGGAAGAGGGCCATATCTACCGGCCGGACGTTGCGGCCAGGGCGCTGCGGGATTTCTTCCGGGAGGGCAATCTCGGCGCGCTGCGCGAAATGGCGTTGCGCCGCGCTGCCCAGCGCATCGACCGCGACGTAACCCAATATATGCGCCTGCGCGCCATTCCCGGCCCCTGGCCGGTGGCGGAGCGCGTGCTGGCCCTGGTGGGGGCCGATGCCTCGGCCGGAAACGTCGTGCGCCACGCCGCACGGCTGGCGGAAGCCCTGCGCGCCCCGCTCACCGCTTTTCATATCGAACACAAAAACGACGATGCCCGCGTGCAGGCGGCGCTGGACCTTGCCGTGCAGCTCGGCGGCAGTGTGGTCACGCAAAACGCGACGGATCTGGTGCGCGCGGTGCTGGATTACGCCGGACAGCACAACATCACCCATATCGTCATGGGCCGCCTGCCCGCGCGGCGCTGGCGCCCCAGGCTGCGGCTGGCGGATGCGCTAACGCGGCAAAGTGCCGCCTTCTCGCTGCATTTCGTGCCCGTGCCCGCCGCCCCGGTGCCTCGCCCAGCACCGGCCCGCCGCAAGCCAGACTGGGAACCCTACCTCTTGGCCAGCGCGCTGCTCGGTGTCGTCACGGTCATCGGCGTCGCGGCGGGCAAATACGTGCCGCAGGAAGCGATGGGGCTGATCTTCACGGGCATCATCGTGGCCATGGCCAGCCGGTCTGGCCGCAATGCCGGCCTGTTTACCGCCATCGTCGCCTTCCTGCTCTGGAATTTCTGCTTCCTGCCGCCGGTTTACACATTCTCGGTTTCCGACCCACGGGATGTGGTGGCACTACTGGTGTTTCTGTTGGTGGGGGTGCTCACCGGCCAGCTGGCTGGGCGGGTGCGGCAAGAAGCCGGCGCCGCCGCCGCACGGGTGGAGGCGCTGCGTCGCATCTCGCTGTTTGGCCAGCGCCTGTCGCGCGCCGCCACGCTGTCAGACGTTCTGGCCAGCGCGGCGGAGGAAGCCGCATCCATGACCGGCTCCGGCACCGTGCTGCTGCATGGCCCGCACGGCCTGCGCCCGGAAGCCAGCCGCCCTGCAGGCACCAGCCTGGACGAGGCAGCCCAGGCCGCCGCCGAATGGTGCTTCACCCATGGCGTGGAAACCGGCTTCGGCACCTCCACCCTGCCCTCCGTGCCCTGGCGCTTCTTGCCGCTTTCCAGCAATGCGGGCTGCATCGGCGTGCTGGGCGCCAGACCGGATGCCGTGCCCCCACCCCTGGCGCAGGCGCTGGCCGCCCTGGCGGGGCAAACGGCACTGGCGGTGGAACGCGCCAGGCTCTCCTTGCACACCGCCCGCGCCCAGGCTCAGGAGGACAGCCAGAAGCTGCGCAACGCCCTGCTCTCCTCCCTCAGCCACGATTTGCGTACCCCGCTCACCTCCATCCGCGGCGCCGCCGAAACACTCACCCAGGCTGGTACCGCGCTGGATGAAGCCACCCGCGCCGACCTGCTGGCCAGCATCACGCAAGACACCGCGCGCATGACCAAATTCCTCGCCAACATCATGGACATGGCGCGGGTAGAATCAGGTGGCCTCACCGTGCGGCAAGAGCGCGTGAAACTGGAGGAGGTGGCGGAAGCCGCCATCGCGCGTGTTTCCGGCGCGTTTTATACGCGCGTGAACATCGCGCCCGATGCCGCCCACGCCCAGGCAGACCCGGCGCTTCTGGAGCAGGTGATGGTGAATCTGCTGGACAATGCCGTGAAATATGCCCCGCCGGACAGCCATATTCGCGTGAGCGCCGTGCGGGCGGGCAACAAGGTCCGGCTTTCCGTGGCCGATGCCGGGGTGGGTATCGCCCCCAACGAACTGGACGCGGTGTTCGACAGCTTCTTCCGCGCCAGCCGGGGAGACCGCGTGGCGCCCGGCACCGGGCTTGGCCTTGCCATCGCCAAGGCCTTCACCGAGGCGATGGGCGGCAGCATCTCCGCCCAAAGCCCGCGCACAGACCTGCCCGCCGACGGCATGCCCGGCACCATCATCACAGTGGAGCTGCCCGCCGCATGATCTCAGGTCGTATTCTGGTGGTGGATGATGAACCACAGATCCACCGTTTTCTCGGCCCCGCCCTGTCCGCCGCCGGTTATGAACCGCTGCGCGCCGAACGCGGGGACGACGCGCTGCGCCAAGCCGCCAGCGCCGCGCCGGATCTGGTGCTGCTGGATCTCGGCCTGCCAGACATCGACGGCCAGGAGGTGCTGCGCAGGCTGCGGGCATTTTCTGACGTGCCGGTGATCATCCTCTCCGCCCGCGACCAGGAGGCCCAGAAAATCGCGGC
>JAGWZS010000084.1 GCA_018971905.1 Rhodospirillales bacterium
ACCGCCAATCCTGCATCAAAACTGCTCCCGCATCGCAGCAAAAATTTCCAATTGATCGGCCGTTTCAAATACGCTTACAATGGCAAATGCCGGATAAATCCTGGCAAATGACCCAGGCCCCAACGAATGGGCAAAGAAAGGCGTCGACATGGAAACGATCCAGAATAACACGGCCAATCCGGACTCCCCGTCATTAACCGGCATTGTGAAATGGTTTAACCCCGGCAAAGGCTATGGATTTATTGCCCCGGATCAGGGGGGCAATGATATATTCGTGCACATTAGCGCCGTTCAACATGCCGGGCTCCGTAAGCTGAATGAGGGCGAGCGCGTGCGTTTTGCACTTCAGCAGCGTGAGGGCAGAATTGCCGCTATCGGCATCGAGCGATTGCACTAACGTATTATGGCTTAACGCCGGTTTCACCATAACCTCAGGGTGTTATGGACTGTAGCCTCGTTTGGCAACCCGGGGTAATAACGGGAAATGATGAGCGATGCCCTGAGATTTCTTGAGCTTCCGGTAAGCCAGGCCGCAGCCGATAACCTGGCCCTGCCGCTCCATTCGGTGCGGCCAAACAGTCTGGAGAGCTGCCTTTCTGGGTTGCCTAAATCAGCCACAGCTCAAGCCAACCTGCTCGGCTTTTCAGGCGAAGCTGGTCAAATTTTGCTTTTTCCAGACAATACTGGCGCTCTCGCTGGAGGGGTAATCGGCCTTGGAAACCAAAGCATTTTTTCAGGCTTTGGTAACGCCGCCGCTGCGCTACCCTCTGGGCATACATGGCGGATCGTACAGAACGACCTTTGCACCGAAGCAGCGGAACTTGGTTTTCTGTTGGGTGCCTATCGGTATCAAGCACTTAAAGCAAAAAAAGCTATGCTAAGCAGCCTTGCCAATGCATCGCTACGAAGCCGCATCATTGCTGGTAGCGTCATGTTTGTTCGGGATCTGATCAATACCCCGGCTAACATACTAGGCCCCAGCGAATTGGCTGATGTTGCTATGCGGTTAGCATCACGATTTGGCGCAGAAGCTGAATGTATAAGAAATGAGTCACTTACGGCACGCTACCCGGCCATAAAAGCGGTCGGTGCGGGGTCCAGCCGCCCACCCGCCGTAGTTGTATTCAAATGGAAAGGCCGCAACGCAGCACAAAAATCGCCTTTGATTTCGCTTTGCGGAAAAGGCGTCTGCTTCGATACGGGAGGGTATAATCTAAAGCCTAGCGCGGGCATGAAATTAATGCGCAAAGACATGGGCGGCGCTGCAATAGCTTTAGGATTGGCAGCTTCAATTATGGCGCTCGATCTGCCAGTCCGGCTAGAACTGCGAATTGGCTGCGCAGAAAACAGCATCTCCGGAAGCGCAATGCGACCATCCGATGTGATCCAGACGCGAGCCGGAATAACGGTCGAAGTCAGTGATACAGATGCAGAGGGACGGCTGATTCTCTGCGACCTGCTGAATGAAGCCTGCGAAGCAAAGCCTGATTGGCTGTTTGATATCGCAACACTTACCGGAGCTGCTAGAATAGCCCTTGGCCCAGACCTTCCCGCGCTATTCTGCAATAATGATGAGCTGGCCAACGCTGTTCTTGCCGCCGGGCGCGCCACTGATGACCAAATGTGGCGTATGCCCCTGCATGGTGGCTATGCGGGGTGGCTTGCCTCTTCCTTCGCTGATATCAGTAACATTTCCTCAAAGCCTTTTGGTGGTGCCATTACGGCAGCTTTATTTCTGCACCATTTCGTTTCGAGTGAAATTCCCTGGGCGCATATCGATACTTATGCTTGGAACGACTCCTCTCGGCCCGGGAAACCTGAAGGCGGCGAGGCGCAAACTTTACGCGCATTGCTGCAAGCAATCGAGAGTTTTACAAATTCAACAGGAAAAACCGACTAGGTCTTTAATTTAAAGTTGAACATTACAGAATTGAAATCCAATAAATCTAAAAAGCCACTGAATTAAATTGATCTTATTAGATTAATTCAGCTTAAAAACGATCAGCCCATGAATTTTATAGCATTTTTCTTGCGTTTTAGAGATCGTTAGTGATTCGGACAAAGTTTTTTCCGTTTTCATATTGAAGAGGCTTTTAATTTTATTATAATGCGTACACTGATTGTTTCTCCACAGAAAGCTTTGGCTTTTCATAATGACTAGTTCAGCTTTTGCTCTTCAAGGACTCAAAGACTATGGCTTCTCCACAACTATCTTCTGACCAGTTGGTTGGCATTCTCAGGGATACGGTCGTTTCCCTTGTCCGGCGTGATGGTGTTGACCTTTCTGCGCGCCAGCTAGGCGTTTTTCTCACGTGCTACCTGAATGAAGGTGGCCACACGGTGCGTGGGCTAGCGCAAGAACTCAATGTATCCAAGCCAGCAATTACCCGCGCTCTCGATAGATTGACTGAGTTGGATTATGTTCGCCGGAAAGTTGATCCCTCGGATCGCCGATCAGTTTTAGTGCAACGCACCGTAAAAGGGGCTGCTTTTCTCCGCGAAACACGCCATATAATGGCTGATGCTTTTACTGCCAATAAAACAGAAGCCGCTAGCCGCCGCGCTGCCAGCTAGTCCTCTCCGCCGCGCCATAAGCGTGGCGGCATTACTTTTATTCTTTGCCTCAACTGTTACGGCCAGCGCGGCGACAGTTACGCTGTCCCCCGCAGACGAAGCTTTGCTGACAAAAATCGAAACCTATCTAAACACCCAGAAGGGATTAACAGCTGATTTTCTACAGGTAAGCGCTGATGGCGCGACAAGGACAGGTAAAGCCTGGCTCCAACGCCCCGGAAAGATGCGATTTGCGTATGACCCGCCTGACCCCCAGTTGCTTGTCGCTGGTTTTGGGCTGCTGGTTTATCATGATCCACAGTTAGATCAAACAACAAACATTCCGCTCAGCGCCACCCCTCTGGGCATTCTCCTTGCAAAGCACGTGGATCTTCAGTCGAAATCCATTTGTGTCACCCAAATACTCAAGCAACCTGGCAGAGTTGACGTATCGCTTGTACGCCGCGGCAAAGAAGCTGAGGGAACACTTACACTTTCCTTTTCAACCGACCCTCTGGAGTTGCAGGCATGGACTGTAACAGACTCTCAAGGGAAACAAACAAGCGTTCATTTATATGACATTAGCCCAGGCGGGCCTTTTCCAGACTCGCTATTTGAATACATTCAAAATAGCAGCTCAACGTCTTCAGGAGGATAGGCATCCGCCGTAAATCCTATAGAATACAAACATGACGCTTACAGTTGTGACTTGGAATATCAATTCGTTACGGTTACGCCAGGCACATCTGCACCGGCTTATGGCTGAATTGCAGCCGGATGTAATATGCCTGCAAGAAACCAAAGTTCCTGACGAACTGTTCCCTGAGGCAATCGGTCACGAGATCGGTTTCCCCCACGTTTTGAAGCGCGGCATGAAGAGCTACAATGGAGTAGCTATTCTTTCTCGAACCCCGTTAAAGTTGACAGATGATACGCCTGATTGGTGTGGAAGAAACGATTGCAGACATATTGCTGCGACGCTCCAGGTCGCTGGCACATCTCTGAAAATCCACAATTTTTACGTCCCTGCAGGCGGAGATATCCCCGACAGAAACGCAAATGGTAAATTCGCGCATAAGCTGGATTTCTTAAATGAAGCGAAAGAACATTTCGCTAAATTTAAGCCTGAGCGTTCTGTTCTCGTCGGGGATTTGAATATTGCTCCACTAGAGAACGACGTCTGGAATCATAAGCAACTGATTGATGTTGTTAGCCATACGCCCACCGAGGTAGCTGCTCTGAATCTTTGGCGTAACCAAGGATTTTACGATGCTATCCGGCACTTTGTTCCGGAATCTGAAAAACTTTATACGTGGTGGTCATATCGGAATAGAGACTGGGCGGCTTCCAACCGAGGGCGGCGGCTGGATCATATCTGGATCACGCCAGACATTGTACCCTTGCTTGATAGCTATACCATTTTATCCCAAGCCCGGAATTGGGATCAACCTTCAGATCATGTGCCCGTCGCTATAAGGCTTCATCTGTAAGTATTAAGGTGATGCATAGCGCCCTGGCGCTAAAAGCCACGCCCCCCCCCAAGTAGCATCACCATTTGCAGCTCCACTTCCGAGTGCTTCATGACGGGCGGAATATGCGCTCAGTCAAACAAAGAACTAACTGAGCTTTCCGTGGAAATACGACGCATTGCCTCGGCCATCAGTGGCGCTATGGAAAGTTGACGGATGTTATGGGCCAGGCGGACAGCCTCGGTTGCCATAATCGAATCGGTGATTGTTACCATTTTGATCGGAGAAGCGGCAATCCGCGCCACTGCGCCGCCTGAAAGTACGCCGTGAGAAACATAAACCTCGACGGAAGTCGCGCCGTTAGCCAGCAACGCCTCGGCTGCATTGCAAAGCGTACCGCCGGAGTCGACGATGTCGTCCACAAGGATGCAATGGCGCCCTTGAACATCGCCTATGATGTTCATCACCTCCGAAACCCCTGCCCGTTCACGGCGTTTATCAATAATCGCCAGATCAGTATTCAGCCGGCGGGCGATGATGCGGGCGCGCAGCACACCCCCAACATCTGGTGAGACAATCATTGGATGACGTTCAGCAAAGCGCTCCTCGATATCGCGCGAAAAAAGCGGCGCCGCAGGTAAATTATCCACCGGAATATCAAAAAAGCCCTGAATCTGCCCCGCGTGAAGATCCATGGTTAAAACTCTGTTGGCGCCAGCCTCGGTTATAATGTTCGCAACCAGCTTGGCAGAAATGGGTGTGCGGGGGCCAGATTTACGATCTTGCCTGGCATAGCCAAAATAAGGAATCACGGCAGTAACTCGGCGGGCAGAACCACGGCGCAAGGCATCCAGCGTAATCAGCAATTCCATAAGGTTGTCATTTGTTGGATAGGAGGTTGATTGGATGACAAACACATCCTCCCCGCGCACATTTTCGTGGATTTCAACAAACACTTCCATATCGGCGAAGCGCCTGATGGAGGCTTTTGCCAGTGGCAAGTTCAACCCAGCAGCGACTGCCTCGGCCAGGGGACGGTTGCTGTTGGCGGCGACAATTTTCATAACAATCTTCCCGGAATGCTGCTCGGCGCGGTGTAGCAACGGGGCACAGCAATGTAAATTAAGCTGATAGCTCCCGCGATCGTTCAGTGGCGGCCTGTATGGCTGCCTTGAAAATTTTTGGCAGAGCGTCATCCGCGCGCAACAGTTTAAGGGCTTCAGCGGTGGTTCCGCCTGGGGATGTCACCGCTATGCGGAGTGCTTCAGGCGCCTCAGAGGAGGCTGCCAGCAGCGCCGCCGAGCCGATGACGGTCTGGCGAGCTAGTATCTTCGCAAGATCTGGCGGCAAGCCTTGGTCAAGCCCCGCCTGCTCAAGAAGTTCTGTGAGTAAAAACACATAGGCCGGACCACCGCCAGAAATAGCAGTCACAGGGTCCAGCATGGCCTCCTCCTTAATCCACGCAACGCTTCCAATAGCCGAAAGCAGCCTGTTACTAAGCTTTTGTTGTGCTGGGGAGACGGTTGGGCCGGCATATGCAACGGTAATCCCCTGGCTCACAGCCGCGGGCGTATTGGGCATGGCGCGGACGATTGCGGTCCCTCCCCCCAGCAATTGCCCAATATTTTTAACGGTTTTACCCGCCATTATGGAAATAAAGACAGCACTTTCCACAAAGCGCTCATATCCCTGCAGTGCAGCCGAGGCGGCTTGCGGTTTTACCGCCAAAACCACAGCGTGAGGCATGAAGTCAGGGGGCAGTAAGGCTGCCTCTGGCAGCACAAAAACGTCAGGCCCCGCAAGAGATTGCGCCTCTGAAGACGGGTCAATAATGTACGTCTGTGCGAGCCCCTGCTCACGCCAACCGGCCAACAATGCGCTGCCCATACGGCCAGCACCTACAAGCAATAGAGAAGGAAGAACGTTCATCAGAACGCTCTAGAACAACATTTCACTAAATGAAATGCGTCGGCCGCTTTATGCTTCGCCCGCACATTCAAGCATAGCGGCATCCAACGCCTCATTAGCCCCCTTTCCACCCCAAAGCACGAATTGAAACGCAGGAAAAAACCGCTCACATTCAGTTACTGCGATGTCGATTAAATCTTCGATCGATTCGGCCGCCGCCGTTGGGGCGCCACGTAAAAGCATGGCATGACGGTAGACCGGCATACCCGTGTCTTCATCCATGCCAAAATGCCCGATCCAAAGTCTTTCATTGGCCTTGGCAAGCAGCTCGTAAAGTGCCGCACGCTGCTTGACGGGCGCCTTCATGTCGAAGGCAGCCGTAAAATGCATAACGGAAATCTCATCCGACCAGCAGAAATAAAGACCGTAATCGCACCATTTGCCTTGAGCCTCTGCCGCAAGCTCAAATTCAGAGCGGCGGTCGAACGCCCACTCATTTGCCACAACAACCTGCTCTACGAGGTCAAGCGGGTTTGGACTAGTGGTTACGTCATCCTCGACGCGGGCCAAACTGGGCATTCAAGGGGCCTCCTTGTTACCAAAATTTGGGTAAGACGGCTCTGGCCTCCCGGGCAGCGTTTCTCCCCACGAATCGGATTTTATTCGTTTTTGTGCAATGCGTATATCAATATTCCGCGTTACATAATGTTTCTTGAGAGGCAACACAGGCAGACGCCGATAGATTTTTGGAAGATGTCCCCTCATATATGTTCCAGCACCTCAAGGACTTTTAAATGAATACTCGCCCCCTTCTGTTTTTGTGCCTGGCTAGCAGCCTTTTATTGGCAACCACTTTCCCGGCTTTTGCCCAGAATGCCGAACCCAGCCCGCAGCAAATGCAAGCCTTGATTAATAACGGCCTGAGCGGCCAGGCTATTGAGCAGTTGAACGGTGTATTAAATCAACACCCCGATAGCGCCACCGCTTGGTTTCTGATGGCCGAGGCACAGGACGCACAAGGCAACGAAACCGCCGCCGCACAAGCTCTCGCTAAGGCCGACCAATACGCTCCCGGCTTACCTTTTGCCGATCCGCAAAAAGCTGCCGCGCTGCGGGCGCATATTGACGGTGGAATTACATCGCCCACTACAGGGGCAAGGCATTCTCACGGCATTAGCCCAGTGCTGCTGGTTATCGGCGGCTTAATCTTGCTTTTTGTACTGCTTCGTCTCTTTTCCGGCGTTCGCCGCCAGCAGGTTTATCGCACTTATCCGGGAAATCCCAATTCACCCTACGGCGTCTACCCACCGGGCGGACCAAATCCATATGGCCCTGGCGGCTATGGCCCCATGGGAGGAGGATTGGGCAGCTCAATCATTTCTGGCCTTGCCGCAGGCGCTGGTTTTGCCGCTGGTGAACGAATCCTAGATGGTATGATGGGCGGGTACGATGCACAGGGCGCACAACCACAGCAGGATTTTGCTCCAGATCGGGACGATGGGCTTCTCGGCAACCCAGGCTGGGACGATGGCAGCAATGTCGATGACGGCTTGAACAATAATAATTGGTAGAAATGAGTCGCCCCAAAGGGGGCGGCCCTAAAACCGTTTTAAATCTTCCGCATCATCGGGCCATAGTACCGCCCGGTGCCGCCCAGCTCGGCCTCAATGCGGATAAGTTGATTATATTTCGCGGTACGGTCGGAGCGCGCCAATGACCCGGTCTTGATCTGCCCGCAATTCGTGGCAACCGCGAGGTCCGCGATGGTAGAATCCTCCGTCTCCCCTGAACGATGAGACATCACTGCCGTGTAGCCAGCGCGGTGCGCTATCTCAACCGCCTCCAGGGTTTCA
>JAGWZS010000085.1 GCA_018971905.1 Rhodospirillales bacterium
GCTGGACGCGCTGGGTGCGAATATCCGCATTGATGCGCGTGGTGCGGAAGTGCTGCGGATTCTGCCGCGCATCAACGACGATGTGAACGAGGAATGGCTGGGCGATAAGTCCCGCTTCTCGGTGGATGGCCTGAAGCGCCGCCGGTTGGACCGGCCTTGGATTCGTGAAAACGGCAAGCTGCGCGCAGCAAGTTGGGAAGAAGCCTTTGCCGCCATCGCGGGGAAGGTGAAATCCACGCCCCCTGCCAAAATGGGTGCGCTGGCCGGTGACCTCGCGGATGCTGAAGCAATGCTGGCGCTGAAGGAATTTTTCGCCGCCATGGGCAGCAGAAATATCGATTGCCGGATCGATGGCGCAGTTTTTGATACATCCAAGCGCGCCTTCTATCTTTTCAATACCACCATCGCCGGAATCGAAGAGGCTGACGCGCTGCTGATCGTCGGCAGCAATCCGCGCCACGAGGCGCCGGTGCTGAACGCGCGCATCCGCAAGCGTTGGCTCGCCGGTAAGTTCCCGGTCGGCGTGATTGGGAAAGCCGCTGATCTTACCTACAAATACGACCATGTGGGGGAGGCGGCTGACGCGCTCCCGGCGTTGCTGAATGGCACACATCCCTTCGCCGAGGTACTAAAGAACGCAGCCAAGCCGATGCTCATTCTGGGTGCCGGTGCACTGGCCCGGCCGGATGGCGCCGCCCTTCACGCCGCCGCCTGGAAGCTGGCTTCGCAGTTCAACATGCTCACGCCGGAATGGCATGGCTTCAATGTACTGCATCACGCGGCGTCGCGCGTTGGTGCGCTGGATCTGGGTTTCCTGCCGGGTGAGGGTGCCATGGATGCGCAGGCGCTGCTCTCGGGCGGCGCGGACGTGCTTTGGCTGCTGGGTGTAGATGCCGAGGCGGTGCGCAACATTCCTGCCCATAGCTTCGTGATTTACCAGGGCCATCATGGCGATGCCGGTGCCGCCCGCGCGGATGTGGTTTTGCCCGGCGCCGCCTACACGGAAAAAGACGGCACTTACGTGAACACCGAAGGCCGCGGGCAGCGTGCGTACATCGCGGTAAAGCCGCCGGGCGATGCGCGCGAGGATTGGCGAATTCTGCGCGCCATCTCGGCCTATCTCGGCCATGCACTGCCGTATGACACGCTGGAGCAGCTGCGCGACCATCTTAAGGCCGAATATCCGGTTTTCGCGGAGGAATTCCGGCGCTTTGCAGGAACGGACACCGCCGGTCCGGCTGCCGCCGGTGCGCTGAGCAACGTGCCCTTCACGCCGCCGCTGCCGAATTATTACCAGACGGATGTGATCAGCCGGTCCAGCCCAACTATGGCTGCTTGCGTGGCTGCCCATAATCCTGCCCTGGCGGAGGCCGCGGAATGATGCCGTTCTGGGACACATATTTGGGGATCTTGATCCTCACGGTTCTGAAGACTCTGGCGCTGGTGGTGCCGCTGCTCATCGGCGTCGCCTATCTCACTTACTTTGAGCGCAAGGTAATGGGTGCCATTCAGCTTCGCAAAGGCCCCAACGTGGTCGGCCCGTTTGGGCTGATGCAGCCTTTCGCCGATGCGCTGAAAATGCTGACCAAGGAAACCATCATCCCCACGGGCGCGGACAAGGTTTTGTTCGTGCTGGCGCCGATGATCACCTTCGGCCTCGCCATCATCGCCTGGGCGGTGATTCCGGTGAATAACGGCTGGGGTATCGCCAACATCAATGTCGGCATCCTCTACCTTTTTGCTGTTTCCTCGCTTGGCGTTTACGGGGTTATCGTGGCGGGTTGGGCATCCAACTCCAAATATGCCTTTTTGGGCGCGCTGCGTTCCGCGGCACAGATGGTCTCCTACGAAGTCTCCATGGGCTTCGTAATTGTCACGGTGCTTATTCTCGCGGGCAGCCTGAACCTCAATGCCATCGTGCTGGCGCAGAAGCATCTCTGGTTCGCGGTGCCGCTGTTTCCGCTGTTCATCATTTTCTTCATCTCCGGCCTGGCGGAGACCAACCGCGCGCCGTTCGATCTGGCTGAAGGTGAGTCGGAGATTGTCGCCGGGTTCTTTGTGGAGTACAGCGCCATGTCCTTCGCGCTGTTCTTCCTGGGTGAATACGCGAACATGATTATGATCAGCGGCATGACCACGGTGCTGTTCCTGGGCGGCTGGCTTTCGCCGCTGCCGTTCCTGCCCGGCGGCGTGTTGTGGTTCCTCATCAAGGTGTTCATCTGCCTGTTT
Source organism: Rhodospirillales bacterium (assembly GCA_018971905.1). Lineage (GTDB taxonomy): Bacteria > Pseudomonadota > Alphaproteobacteria > Acetobacterales > Acetobacteraceae > Acidocella. The sequence goes on from JAGWZS010000085.1 coordinate 2,230, forward strand.
GTATTTGTGTGGGTGCGTGCCACGCTGCCGCGCTACCGTTACGACCAGCTGATGGCGCTGGGCTGGAAAGTGTTTCTGCCCATCTCTCTCGTCTATCTCGTCGCTGTCGCGGGCGTGGTGGAATATTTCGGCTGGCTGCCCCATGCGTAAGGGAACAGTAAAATGAACAAAGTCCTCCGTTGGACGTGGAGCCTTGTGCTGTGGGAAATCCTTTGCGGCCTTGGCATCACCTTGCGCTATTTCTTCCGGCCCAAGGCGACCATCAATTACCCGTTTGAGAAAAACCCCACGAGCCCCCGCTTCAGAGGCGAACACGCGCTGCGCCGTTACCCTAATGGCGAGGAACGCTGCATTGCCTGCAAGCTGTGCGAGGCGGTTTGCCCGGCGCAGGCCATCACTATAGAGGCTGAGCCGCGCGAGGATGGCTCACGCCGCACCACGCGCTACGATATCGACATGGTGAAATGCATCTATTGCGGGCTGTGCGAAGAAGCATGCCCGGTGGATGCCATTGTCGAAGGACCGAATTTTGAATACGCGACCGAAACCCGCGAGGAGCTTCTCTATGACAAGCAGAAGCTGCTGGATAATGGCGACCGCTGGGAGCCGGAGCTTGCGCGCCGGCTCGAGCTGGACGCGCCGTACCGGTAAGGACAGCCAAACATGATCCAAAACCTCGCTTTCTATCTGTTTTCCTTCATCCTGCTGGCATCGGCGGTGATGGTGGTAACCAACCGCAACCCGGTGCATGCGGTGCTGTTTCTCATCCTCGGCTTCGTGAACGCGGCGGTGTTGTTCTTGCTGGCCGGGGCCGAGTTCCTCGCCTTCATTCTCGCCATTGTCTATGTCGGCGCCGTCGCGGTGCTGTTCCTGTTCGTGGTGATGATGCTGGATGTGGATTTTGCGGCTCTGCATGAAGGCTTCCAGCGTTATGCGCCAGTGGGCGCGCTGGTGGCGTTGATCATGTTCGCTGAACTTGCCTTCATCGCCGGCACCTGGGCTATAGCGCCGGCGGGCAGCGCGGACAGGCTGTTCCCCACCCCCTCCGATGTTTCCAACACCGTTGCCCTCGGTCAGCTCATCTATACCTCCTACCTGCCGCTCTTTCAGCTTTCCGGCGTGATTCTGCTGGTGGCGATGATCGGCGCGATCGTTCTGACGCACCGGGATCGCAAGCGTTCGCTGCAGCAGGACCTTTTTGTGCAGCATACCCGCACACCGGCGCAAACCCTGGCGATGGTGCGCGCCCCGTTGGGTGTGGGCGTTGCCCTGCCTGAACAGCCGCAGGAGGAGACGCTCTGATGCTCATTCCGCTTTCCCATTATCTGGTCGTATCGGCCCTGCTGCTGGTGATCGGTATTTTCGGCATCTTCATGAACCGGAAGAACATCATCGTCATCATGATGTCGATCGAGCTGATCCTGCTCGCCGCCAATCTCAATTTCGTCGCCTTCTCCGGCGCGTTGCACGACATGGTTGGCCAGGTCTTCACCATGTTCGTGCTCACCGTCGCCGCGGCTGAAGCCGCGATCGGCCTTGCCATACTGGTCATCTATTTCCGTAATCGCGGCTCGATCGAGGTCGAGGACGTGACGCTGATGAAGGGCTGAGCATGTTCACCTTGATTGCCGTTTTCGCGCCGCTCATCGGCTCTGTTCTCTGTGGTGTCGCCCGCCCGGTTTTGGGCAGGCAACTCGCCATCGCGTCCAGCATTTTGTTCATGTTCATCTCCGCCGGAGCGGCCATCACCGCTTACCGCGCCGGGGTGCAGCCGCCGCTTGCCATCGCGCACTGGATTCAGGTTGGCGCCTTCACCCCGAACTGGACGTTGCGGCAGGACCAGCTCAGCCTGGTGATGTTGGTGATGGTCAGCGTGGTGTCCATGCTCATCCACGTTTATTCCGTGGGCTATATGGCGCATGATGAAACGCCGCAGCGTTTCATGTCGTACATTTCGCTGTTTACCTTCGCGATGCTGATGCTGGTGACGGCGAACAATCTCGTCCAGCTGTTCTTCGGCTGGGAAGGGGTTGGCCTCGTCTCCTATCTGCTCATCAACTACTGGTACGACCGCAAGGCCGCCAACGATGCCGCCATCAAGGCCTTCATCGTCAACCGCGTGGGCGACCTCGCGTTCGCGGTCGGCATCGCGCTGGCGTATTTCACCTTCGGCAGCGTGAATTTCGACGTGATCTTCGCGGGTGTCGCCGCCCACGCCGGGCAGGACTATACGCTGTTTGGCATAAGCTTTCCGGTGCTGGAGGTTATTTCCTTCCTGCTGTTCATCGGCGCCATGGGCAAATCCGCACAGATCGTGCTGCACACCTGGCTGGCGGACGCGATGGAAGGCCCAACGCCCATCTCCGCCCTCATCCATGCTGCCACCATGGTGGCAGCTGGCGTGTTCATGATCGTGCGCATGTCGCCGGTCATCAACGCCGCCCCGGAGGCAATGGGCTTCATCACCATCATCGGTGCCAGCACCGCGTTCTTCGCCGCCACCATCGGCTGCGTGCAGAACGACATCAAACGTGTCATCGCCTACTCCACCTGCTCGCAGCTTGGCTACATGTTCCTGGCCGCGGGCGTGGGCGCCTATCCGGTGGCGATGTTCCACCTCATCAACCACGCGCTCTTCAAGGCGCTGCTGTTTCTCTCCGCCGGCTCGGTCATTCATGCCATGTCCGACGAGCAGGACATCCGCCTGATGGGTGGGCTGGGGACCAGGCTGCCCTTCACCTGCGCCATGATGCTCATCGGCTCGCTGTCACTCATCGCCATCCCGCCCTTCTCCGGCTATTACTCGAAGGACGCGGTGCTGGAAGCAGCCCTAGCCGCGCACACTGCCGCGGGCACTTACGGCTGGGTTTGCGGCACGGCGGCGGCGGGCCTCACGGCCTTTTACACCTCGCGTCTGTTCTTCCTGGTGTTCACCGGCAAGTCCCGCGCGCCCAAGCATGTGCAGGACCATGTGCACGAAAGCCCGTTGGTGATGCTGGTACCGCTGCTGGTGCTGGCGGTTGGCGCCTTCGCCAGCGGCTTCGTGCTGAAACCTTATTTCATTGGCGCGCAGTTCCAGAATTTCTGGGGCAGCTCCATCGCCGTGGCGGCCAATTCCGGCATGTTGGGCATGGAAAGCATCACCGGCCTGGCAAAGCAGGCGCCCTTGCTGGCGGGTACTGCCGGCATTCTGGTGGCGATATTGTTTTACTTGCTGGTGCCCTCGCTGCCCGGCAGGCTTGCCCAGGGCATGGCGCCGCTGTACCGCTTTTTGCTGAACAAATGGTATTTCGACGAGATTTACGACGCGCTGCTGGTGCGGCCCTCGCTGCGTCTTGCGAAATTTGCCTGGCGCAGTGACGATCAGGTGATCGACGGCGTGCCCACCGGGCTGGCCGCGCTCACCTCAGACGCCTCGGCCCAGGCCGTGAAGCTGCAAACCGGCTCTATCGCGCTCTATGCCTTTATTATGCTGATCGGCCTGCTGGTCTTCGTCAACCTCTTCATCTGGGTGAAGTGACCATGAACCAGCTCGGTTTCCCCATTCTTTCGCTCATCACCTATTTGCCGCTGCTGGGGGCGTTCTTCGTCGCCACCTTGAGCGGCGATGATGAAAAAGCCGCCTGCAAGGCGCGCCGCGTCGCGCTCATTTTCTCGCTCGCGGTGCTGGCGCTAGGCGTTTATGTATGGACACAGTTCAACCCCGCCATCGCGGGGTACCAGTTTGTTGAGGTGATGCCGTGGCTTTCGGGCATCAACGTGGAATACCGCATGGGGGTGGATGGCATCAGCCTGTTCCTCATTCTGCTTACTTTGGCGCTTACCCCCATCGCCATCCTTGCCAGCCACGGCATTAAAACCCGCGCGCGCAGTTTTTTCGCCGCGATGCTGCTGCTGGAAACAATGACGGTTGGCATGTTCGCCGCCACGGATTTCGTGCTGTTCTACGTGTTCTTTGAGGCCGTACTGCTGCCGATGTATCTTATCATCGGCGTGTGGGGTGGCGAAAAGCGCATCTACGCGGCGGTGAAATTCTTTCTCTTCACCCTGGCGGGCTCGCTGTTCATGCTGCTGGCAGTGGTGTGGATCTGGCGGCATTTGGGCACCACCAACATGGCGGTCATGGCGCATGCCAACATTCCGCCCAGTGCACAAACCTGGCTGTTCCTGGCTTTTCTGGCGGCCTTCGGTGTAAAGGCAGCGGTTTGGCCGCTGCACACCTGGTTGCCGGATGCCTATGGCGAGGCCCCGGTGCCGGGCACCATCATGCTGGCCGCGGTGCTCTCCAAAATGGGCGCTTACGGCTTCCTGCGTTTTGCCATCCCCATGCTGCCCAACGCCTCTGCTTCATTTGAGCCGCTGATGTTCGTGCTTGGCGTGGTGGCGGTCATCTACATCTCCTATGTGGCTTTGGCGCAGACGGATATGAAGCGCATGATCGCCTATTCCTCCGTCGCGCATATGGGCGTCATCATCATCGGTCTGTTCACCTTCACGGTTGAGGGTATCGATGGGGCTTTGTTTCAGATGCTCAGCCACGGCATCGTTATCGCGGGGCTTTTTATCTGCGCGGGCATTATCACCGCGCGCGGCGAAAGCCTGGCACTGAAGAATCTCGGCGGGCTGGCCCGCAACATGCCGGTTTTCGCGGCCGCACTCATGCTGTTCACCCTGGCCAATATGGGCCTGCCTGGCACCTCCGGTTTCATCGGTGAAATCCTTGTCATTGTCGGCGCGCTGAAGGTTAATTTCTGGGTCTCGTTGCTGGGCGGTGCGGGCATGGTGCTGGGTGTCACCTACTCTCTGGTGCTGGTGCGCGCCGTGCTGTTCGAGAAATATGCCCGGCCGGATCTCTCGGGGCTGAAGGATCTCTCTTGCCGTGAATACGCCATGCTGCTGCCATTGGCGGTGCTGGTGATGTGGCTTGGCGTTTATCCCTCCAGCTTCACCCACGCTTTCGATGCCCCCATCGCCGCCCTGGTGCAGGCGCACACGGCCGCTCTCAATCCGCACACGGCAATCGCCATGGTGACCGCGCAATGACCAATCTTTATCCTCTCCTGCCCGCACTTTTCCTGGGGATTGGCGGCATGGTGCTGCTGCTGGGCGGCGTGCTGACCAAGGCCGGGGACACAACCCCCGGCGTCACTTTCGGCGCCATCGCTCTGTTGGCGGTCGCGGCGGTGCTTTCGCTCATGGCGCCGGATTCGCTGCTGTTCGGCGGGCTGCTGAAAACCAGCCTGTTCACCCGCTATGCCGATACGCTGGTTTATCTCAGCGCCATCGCGGCCCTCATCCTCTCGGTTGATTATAACAAGCGTGAGGGTATCGCCCGGTTCGAATACCCGATCCTGGTGCTGTTCGCGGTACTGGGCATGATCGTGATGATCTCCGCTGCGGACATGATGTCGCTCTATATCGGGTTCGAACTGCAATCCCTCGCCCTTTACATCTGCGCCGCCATGGCGCGGGATTCGGTGCGTTCCACCGAGGCGGGGTTGAAATATTTCGTCCTGGGCGCGCTCGC
>JAGWZS010000331.1 GCA_018971905.1 Rhodospirillales bacterium
CCATAACCCACAGCGGCATCGCCGGAGTAGGAGTTACGGAACAACGCCTTACCGCTTGCACCGGTGGCATTGTCATGCAGATTCAGCGGGTTCTGGATGGTGGTGCCCAAACCAAGGCTAACATAAGGGCCGGTCACCGGCTGCGCCTGTGCGGCGATGGGCAGCACAAGGCAGGTGGCGGCGGCAAGAGCTAAACGAAGCTTCATGTCGTGACTCCAATGCAGAGTAAAATTAATCAACCTTGACCCATTTAATCTTCCGAAGCGGGAATCAACAGGGCAAATTGAGTTTTCGTTTTAACATTCTGCCCCTGTTGTATTTTTAGCACAAGTTTGGGGTAGAACCCTTTGATTTACGAACAGGTAATGACCCTGAAAGCTTCACCGGCATCGCCCGCATCGGTAGCGCCCGGGGCGGAATGAACCATCCATCCCCGGTAAACCGGCGTGCTGCCCTGAGACGCATCCGGCTGGAGCGTGATGAACGCCGCGGAATCCGGCAGCGCGCCGGGCGGGCGCATCACGCAGGCCTGCACGCTCACGGTAAGGTCTCCGGCGGTGGCCTGCCCGCCGACCGGAATGGTGAGCTTGCTGGTGCTGCCATCAATCTTGTTCAGCACCCCAAGCTCGGCGGTTTTTCCTGGAACCCAGACATTGGCGGGCACGGGTGCTACATCTGGCGGGGCAGCCGCGGCGGTGGCCTCAGGCGTATTGCCGGCCGGGGGCAATGGCCCGGTGGAAGGTGAAACAGCCTGCACCGATGGGGCATTACCGTTATCGCCATTGTCCGCACTGGTGGCGGCTGGCGGCACGCCCGCTTCGCTGCTGGGGGGTGGAAGCGGCGTCTGCACCAGACCGGGCGGTGGGGCAGGCTGTGGCGCCACCGGCACCTCAGGAGCGTCGGGAAGGCTGCTGACGACCGGCGGCGGGGGCGGCACCGCGACTGTGTTCTGGTCTGGCTGGCTTTGCCCAAGCAGACTTTGCGCAAACACCGCGCCGCCAATGAGCGTGGCGGCCGTGGCCAGAAGCAGCAAGCGCATTACTGGGGCAGTGCCGCGGGGTTGGACGGCTGGGCGCCGCCGGACGCGCTCTTGCTGGGGCCATTGCCCATGGAGAAGATGAACTTGCCGAGCAGATCCTCGATATTCACGGCGGATTGCGTGACCGGGAAGCTGGCGCCGGGCTTGAGCATGGTGTTGGAACCGCCGGGCGAGATGTTCACGTAGGTACCGCCGAGCAGACTGTCCGACGTGATGGCGGCGCTGCTGTCATCCGGCACTTTGATGTTGTTGTTCATCGCCAGCTTGATGACCGCGGCATAGGTGGTGGGGTCCAGCGTTTCGGAGGCAACATGGCCGACAACCACGCCGCCGATTTTTACGTCCGCCCCCACCGTAAGCGCGCCGATGGACCCGAACTGGGCCTGCAGCGGATAGCCGCCGGTATTGATCTCCCCTGCCCCACGCAACGCATAGACAAGAAAGACCGCGGCAACGGCGATGAC
>JAGWZS010000086.1 GCA_018971905.1 Rhodospirillales bacterium
GTCATCGAAATCGCCGCGATCGAGCTGGAAAACGACCTGCCCACCGGCAAGCAGTTTTATGCCCTGCTGGACCCTGAGCGGGACATCCCGATGGAGAGCACGCGGGTGCACGCCATCACCAACGCGCATGTGGAGGGCAAGCCGAAATTTGCCGAGGTTGCTGAGGAGATGCTGAAATTTTTCGGTGACTCCCCGCTCGTCGCTCACAACGCGCCGTTTGATTTTGGCTTTATCTCGGCCGAGCTGGACCGCATCGGCAAACCGCCGCTGGACAAATCCCGGATGATCGACACGCTGGTGCTGGCCAAACAGCGCTTCCCCGGTATGCCCAACAGTCTGGACGCGCTGTGCCGCCGTTTCGAAATCGATCTTTCCGCCCGCACCACCCATAACGCGCTGCTGGACTGCAAGCTGCTGGCGGAGGTGTATGTGGAGCTCACCGGCGGGCGCCAGCGCGGGCTAACGCTGGATACGGAAGCCTCACTCTCCTTCGCGCATTATGCCGCCCCCGCGCACCGCACCCCGCGCCGGATCGAACTCACAGACACCCAGCGCGAAGCCCACGCCAGTTTCATCAAGCAGATCAAGGATCCGGTCTGGTTTAGAGTGCGATGACGTTAGATTGACCCGCCTTGCGGGTAAATCTAACGTCTGAATCGCCCTCTAACTTATGATCTAGAGGCGGATTCAGACATAAGGTGCAATCGCGCAGCGATTCCATCTTATGTCATCCGGCTCTAAAGAATAGCCCCACCCTTGGGCAATCCGGCCAGCGCCTTGCGCTTTGCGCCATACCAAAGGCTCCAGAGCAGCAGCAGGCCAAATATGCCGTAGCCGATAAATGGCGACAGCAGCAGATAACGGCTGATCGGCCAGACCCAGGCAAGGCTGCACAGCACGGCGGTTTGCATCACCAGCCCGCCCCCCCACACCGCCGTCATCAGCCGGAAGGTGCGGCGCACGTCTGGATTCTGCCACATCGCCTCGAAGCGCGCCGCCCCTTGTTCGGTATTCCGGGCGGACGCGGCGCGCGCCAGATAGAAAATCAGCGGTTTTTCCATCAGCAAAGACGCAAGAAAAACCACCCCGATCGCGCCCGTTACCAGCGCATCGCGGATTTGAATGAGTCTGGCAGAGCCGCCCAGCGCGGTGGCGACGAGTGTCAGCACGATGCTCGCCACCACCACAACCGAAACCGCATCCAGCCGCCTGGTTTTGGCCAGTTCATAGCTGCTCCACAGCAGCGGCGGCACGGCAGAGGCAATCAACGCATCTGTGTCGCCATACCGGCCGTCGAGCGCTTCAAACATAAGATACGGCGCCAGGAAATTGGCGCCGATCTCAGGGGCAAGCCGTAAGGCTGGCCTCAGCGGATCAACCCGCTCATGGGCGATGAGGCAATGGCGTAGGTCTTGCGCGGCATCCGCCCGGCTTCAAAGGCCAGCCGCCCGGCCAGCACGCCATGCTTCATCGCCACCGCCATCTTCACGGGGTCTTCCGCCACGGCGATGGCGGAATTCACCAGCACCGCGTCGCAGCCCAGCTCCATGGCGTAGGCGGCGTCCCAGGCGGTGCCCACCCCGGCATCCACCAGCACCGGCACTTTCGCCTGCTCGATGATGGTCTGGATCATGATCGGGTTCTGCACGCCTAGCCCGGAGCCGATGGGCGCGCCCAGCGGCATGATGGCCACGCAGCCCATATCCTCCAGCCGTTTCGCGGCCACCGGGTCATCCGCGCAATACACCATCACCTCGAACCCGTCTTTTATCAGCGCCTCGGCGGCCAGCAGGGTTCCGGCCATGTCCGGGTACAGGGTTGGCGGCGGGCCCAGCACTTCCAGCTTTACCAGATTCCAGCCCCCGGCCTCGCGGGCCAGGCGCAGGGTGCGCACGGCCTCATCGGCGGTGAAGCACCCGGCGGTGTTGGGTAAATAAGTGTAACGCTGCGGGCTCACGAAATCCTGCAGCATCGGAGCGTTACGGTCGGAGAGATTCACCCGGCGCACCGCCACGGTCACCATTTCTGCGCCTGATGCCTCGATGGCGGCGGCGGTGGTCTCCAGATCCTTGTACTTGCCGGTGCCAACCACCAGCCGGGAGGAGAAATGCCGCCCGGCCACGGTCCAGCCGCCAGCTTGATGCGCGATGCCGTCCATGATCCTAGCCGCCTCCAACAAAATGTACGATTTCCAGCGCATCTCCAGCCGTAAGCCCGGTGGCGGCGTATTGAGAGCGGGGCACGATTTCAAGATTCCGCTCCACCGCCAGCTTGCGCGTGTCCAGCTCCATCAGCGCCACCAGCCCAGCCACCGTTGTTCCGGCTGGCACGCGCATCGATTCGCCGTTCACGGTCAGCTCGATCTGTTCGATTATCTGGCTCATTGCCCCATTATCGGCTCCCAGCCTCTTGCCCGCAAGGCGGGCAGAGGTGCGGTGGGAACATGGCCATATGCACGCTGGCGGGCGAGGGGCTGAGGCTTCATTAGTTTATTGATATGGTTATAATTTATTGTCATCCTTGCGTTTCAAAAAGCGGTGTGCCGGGGCTTGCGCCGCCAAAACCGCACGGGGAGATTTGGCGGCGCGCGGGCACTATGCTACCGCAACCGGCACCATGGCAGCACCGCTCATCCTGGTCTTGAACGGACCAAACCTTAATCTCCTCGGCACGAGGGAGCCCGACGTTTACGGGCACGGCACGCTGGACGACCTTGAGACCCTCTGCGCTGAAGTCGCGGAAGGGGCGGGGTTGTCCATCGATTTCCGGCAGAGCAACCATGAGGGTGAGCTGATCACCTGGGTTCAGGAGGCTGGCAATACCGCTGCTGGCCTTATCATCAACCCCGCTGGCTATTCTCACACCTCGGTGGCGCTGATGGACGCGCTGAAGGCGATTGATATCCCCATCATCGAAGTGCATCTCTCCAACATCCACCAGCGGGAAGCCTTCCGGCAGCATTCCTATGTGTCCCATGCGGCCACGGGCGTGATTTGCGGGTTGGGCTTTGCGGGCTACAGGCTCGCTCTGCTGGCCCTGTCTGAAATTCTGGAAGAAGAAGACGAACAATGAGCCTTTCCTTCGACCCGAAGGCGCTTGCGGAACTCGCGGCGCTGCTGAACAAATCCGGCCTCTCAGAGATCGAGCTGGAGGAAGGCGACCGCAAGGTTCGCCTCGCCCGCACGCTGGCACCGGTGAGCGTGCCGGTGGCCGCCGCCCCCGTGGCCGTCGCAGCCCCCGCGGCCGCCCCGGCCCCGGTTGCCGCCCCGGCCGCCCCGGCCGACCCGGCCAAGCACCCCGGCACGGTGAAATCCCCCATGGTGGGCGTTGCCTATCTCTCCGCTGAACCGGGTGCGCCGCCCTATGTGTCGGTTGGCCAGAAGGTTGAGGCGGGCGCCACCCTGCTGCTGATCGAGGCGATGAAGACCTTCAACCAGATCAAGGCCCCGCGTGCGGGCACCGTTACGCAGCTTCTCGTGGCCAGCGGTTCGCCGGTGGAGTTCGACGAGCCGTTGCTGGTTATTGAGTGACCAGGGCCGGCGGCTGACATGTTCAAAAAGATACTGATCGCCAATCGCGGCGAAATCGCGCTCCGCGTGCTGCGCGCCTGCCGCGAGATGGGCATTGCCTCTGTCGCGGTGCATTCCACCGCCGATGCCGAGGCCATGCACGTGCGCCTCGCGGATGAAAGCGTGTGCATCGGCCCCGCCCTGGCGCGCGATTCCTATCTCAACATGCCGGCCATTATTTCCGCCGCGCTCATCACCGGGGCCGAGGCGATTCATCCCGGCTACGGCTTCCTGTCCGAGAACGCGAAATTCGCCGAGATGGTGGAGGCGCATGGGCTGGTGTTCATCGGCCCCACCGCCGAGCACATCCGCATGATGGGCGACAAGATCACCGCCAAAACCACCATGGCCTCGCTCGGCGTGCCGCTGGTGCCCGGCTCGCCGGGTGAGCTTGCCTCGCTGGAAGAGGCGCATGAGGTCGCGGAGCGGATCAAATACCCCGTGCTGATCAAGGCGGCCGCGGGCGGCGGCGGGCGCGGCATGAAGGTGGCCAAGTCGAAGGAGGAGCTGGACTCCGCCTGGCGCGAGGCCCGTGCCGAGGCGCTGGCCGCCTTTGGCAACAACGCGGTCTATATGGAGAAATATCTCGACAAGCCGCGCCATATCGAGCTGCAAATTCTGGCCGATAACCATGGCGAGGTGGTGCATATCGGCGAGCGCGACTGCTCGCTCCAGCGCCGCCACCAGAAAGTGCTGGAAGAGGCGGGCAGCCCCGCCATCTCCGCCGCGGCGCGCGACGCGCTGGGCAAAACCGCCACGGACGCGCTGAAGAAATTCGGCTACCGCAACGCCGGCACGCTGGAGTTTTTGTACCAGGATGGGCAGTTCGCCTTCATCGAGATGAACACCCGCCTGCAGGTGGAACACCCGGTCTCGGAGGCGATTTCGGGCATCGATCTGGTGCGCGAGCAAATCCGCATCGCCGCCGGGGAGACGCTGGGCTACACGCAAAAAGACATCAGCTTCGAGGGTCATGCCATCGAATGCCGAATCACCGCCGAAGACCCCGAAAATTTTACCCCCTCGCCAGGCAAGGTGGAAATGTTCCACCAGCCCGGCGGGCTGGGTGTGCGGGTGGATTCAGCCCTCTATGCCGGGTACCGCGTACCCCCGCATTACGACAGCCTGATCGCCAAGCTGATCACCTACGGCAAAACACGAGACGAAGCCATTGCCAGAATGCGCCGGGCGCTGATGGAATTCGTGATCATCGGGGTGAAAACAACCATCCCGCTGCATCAGAGGATTCTGGAAAACCCGGAGTTCCAGGCAGGTGAATACACCATCCATTGGCTGGAACGCTTCGTCGCCCAGGGGTAGCGGGCTGCCACTCTGGCGGCGCAAAGCCGCCAGAGGCTGGTTTCAAGGTGCGGCGTTGGGGTGGGCTGCGGCATAGGCCAGCTGGCCGGGAGTCATCTGAAACCCGGCCAAAATCTGGACATCCGCGCTATCCGGCGCCACCGGCAGCTCTATCTTCACGGGTTTTGAGCTCGCCGCCGCAACGCTCATGTTGCCGTCGAACGCCAGCGTAACCTGGTAGTTTTTCTTCTCGATAATCTGATCGCCCTGGGTAATGGCCACGAACCAGGGCAGGGTGATCGGCTGGCCATTATTCGCCGGGCCGTTATCCGCCAGGAAGTTGGTGGTGAATTGCACCTCAAGCAGCCCGGTCTTGTGCTTTTGCCGGTAAACGCAGTCACCGGACACGCCCGTGATCTGCGCGGTGGACACCTGCGAGGCCACATCGCTGCGGCCGGGCAGAAACAGGGTCACGGTCTGCGCCTGCTGCAGCACGGCCACGTGCGGGCAGTAGGTGGTGGGGTCCGCCGGCATTGCGCTGGCCGGGCTGGGCACACTGCCCGGGCTGGCCATGCTAACCGTGTTGGTTGGGCCCGGCGTGTCAACCGTGTTGGCAGGCGCGATTGTGCTGGCCGTGCCGGCCTTATTCGCCGGGCTAACTGGGCCGGTGGTATTAACCACGGTAAAACTAATCCCGCCGCCCGAGCTGCCCGAACTGGGCGTAATAACTGTGTTGCCCGTACTGGCTGTATTATCCGCGCTGGCCGGGGCAGGCGCTGCAACCGTTTTGATTGTGCGCAGCGCGCTGTCTGCGCCGGCCTTGGTGATGCCGGTTGCGTGGGTCATACTCGTGGTGCCTTTGACGATATAGGCCCCGCCGCAGGCGGTGAGGGCCAACAAGGATGCCATGGCGGCAACGGGCGATAGGGCAGACCGTAAATCTTTCATGCGCGCTCCCTTGCCAGATTTTTGCGCCCCGGTCATCTACGCATATGGCTGTTTATACTGAAGTTACAGACGAGGCGCTGACAGAGTTTCTCGCACTCTACGAGATCGGCACGCTCACCGCCTTTCGTGGCATCGCCGAAGGGGTGGAAAACAGCAATTACGCGCTGAAAACCACCCAGGGGGATTTCATCCTCACCCTTTATGAGAAACGGGTGAACAAGGAGGATCTGCCCTATTTCCTGGGGCTGATGGAGCATTTGCGCGCCCATGGCCTCACCTGCCCATTGCCGGTGCGCGCCAGGGATGGCCGGAATTTGCAGGAGCTGGCGGGCAAAATGGCCGCCATCACCACGTTTTTGCCGGGTGTCTGGCCGCGGCAGATCAAGGTGGCGCATTGCGAGCCGCTGGGTGCTGCGCTGGCCCGGCTGCATCTGGCGGGCGAAGGCTTCGCCATGACCAGGCACAACGGCCTGGGCCCGGATAGCTGGGGTCCGCTGCTGGCCAAAAGCCTGCCGCAAGCCGACAGCGTGCTGAGCGGGCTGGGCGCGGAGCTGCAAACCTGGCTGGAACAAATTGAGGCGGCGTGGCCGCAGGGCCTGCCGGTGGGGCAAATCCATGCGGATCTGTTCCCCGACAATGTGTTCTTCCTGGATGGAAAACTCTCCGGGCTGATCGATTTTTACTTCGCCTGCACGGATATTCTTGCCTACGACATCGCCGTTTGCCTGAACGCCTGGTGCTTTGAAACCCATGCGGAGCTGAACGTCACCCGTTCGCGTGCCCTGTTGCGTGGTTATCAGTCCGTGCGCCCGCTCTCCCAGGCAGAGATTGACGCCCTGCCGGTACTGGCGCGGGGTGCGGCCATGCGCTTCCTGCTCACCCGGCTTTACGACTGGCTGAACACCCCGGCCGGCGCGCTGGTAACCCCCAAGGACCCGCTGGATTACTACCGCCGGCTGCGCTTTCACTTCGCGGTTTCAGGAGCCGCCGCCTATGGGCTCTGAGGATCAGGACAATGTCGTCGAAATCTGGACGGATGGCGGCTGCAAGCCCAATCCCGGCCCTGGCGGCTGGGCGGCGATTCTGAAGTTCAGGGGCGCGGTGAGGGAGCTTTCCGGCGGGGACGGTGACACCACCAATAACCGTATGGAGCTGACCGCCGCCGCGCAGGCGCTCACCGCGCTCAAGCGCCCCTGCGTGGTAAAGCTCCACACGGACTCCGAATACCTGAAGAACGGCATCACCCGCTGGCATCAGGGCTGGGTGCGGAAAAACTGGCGCTCCTCCACGGGCGATCCGGTGAAGAATATGGATTTATGGAAGCTGATTCTGGAGGCCGCCAAGCCGCACCAGATTGAGTGGCTGTGGGTGAAGGGCCACTCCGGCGATGCGATGAACGACCGCGCCGACGAACTGGCCACCGCCGCGCGTGAGGCGTTGAAGTAACCGGAAGGGCTTGATTTTTTCCGCCTGCCGCCCCATTACACAGCCAGGATCGTCCGATTCCTGGCCCGCCCGTCCTGGGTAGCGCATTTTCTCATCATTGATCCCTGCCATGGCGTACTGCCCTGGCGCATCCCTATTGGATTTCAAATCCCCCATGCATCTCGCCGAACTCAAGGCAAAATCCCCGACTGACCTGCTCGCCCTGGCCGAGGAGCTGGAGGTTGAAAACGCCTCCTCGCTCCGTAAGCAGGACATCATGTTCGCCATCCTGAAAGCCCATGCCGAGAACGAGCAGGCGATTCATGGCGATGGCACGCTGGAAATCCTCCCCGATGGCTTTGGCTTCCTGCGCAACCCGGAAGCCAACTTCCTCCCCGGCCCGGAGGATATCTACGTCTCCCCGCAGCAGGT
>JAGWZS010000087.1 GCA_018971905.1 Rhodospirillales bacterium
CAGACTGGCACACCCAGCGTGAACGGGGTGCCGGTTGTGGCGCCGCATATCGTCAATTAAACGGAGTTTTTCATGAGCCGCATCATCCGCACCGAAACCAGCCCCGTCCTGTCGAAGGCTGTCGAGTATCACGGGTTCGTCTACACCATGGGGGTTGTGGCGCAGGATACGTCCGGTGACATCACCGCGCAGACCAAGGACGTGCTGAACCAGATTGATGCCTTGCTGGAAGCGCATGGCACGGACAATACCCGCCTGCTCCAGGCGCAAATCTGGCTGTCTGATATTTCATACCGGGAAGCGATGAATAAGGTCTGGACGGCCTGGCTGCCGGAGGGCATGGCGCCGGTGCGCGCCTGCGTGGAGGCGAAGCTGGCGGACCCGGCTTACCTTGTCGAAATTATGATCACCGCCTGCCGGTAATGCCCGGCGGCGTTTAGTTTCTGTTAAGTATTAAACGGTTAGGGAGCGTCTCACGCTCCCTTTTTTGCGACTCGCGATTCCACCGCCATGCCGTGGCGGGCGTAATTACGCTTTCGGCGTTTAGGAAAATTATCTTAAATGCCGGCGGCTGATGGCGTCATGATCAGAAAAATTCTGTATCTGTTGTAATTTTGTCGCAGTCACGCATTGCGTTGCCTGCAATCCACCCGTAACAAACGCACATGCTTGTTTCCTGCTTCCGTCAGCTCGGATGAGACAAAGAATGGCTTGGCGCAGCGCGTCGTCTTCTTTGTTTGGCAACGCGGCGCGCGCGTGGCTGGCAGGCATTTCAGCCGCGTTGGGGGTGGTTCTTTTCCCTGCTTGCGCCCAGGCTACCGTTCATCACGCCAGCACGCATCGCCTGGTTGAGCATCACGATGTGCTGCATGTGGCGGCGCGGCATGAAAGCTTTGCGCACCACGCCTTGCCTGTGCACAGGCTGGCCTGGAACACACATCACTCCGCAGCCCGGCATTACACCCGCCTGGCGCGTTACACGCATGAGACACATTATGTGCATCTGGCGCGGTACACGCATGAGACGCACTACACCCATTTGGCCCGGTACACGCACGAGACACATTATGTGCATCTGGCGCGGTACACCCACGAGACGCATTACATGCACCTGGCGGCGGAATACCGGTATTCGCGCCTGCAATGCGTGCCCTATGCACGTGAGGTTTCGCATATCGACCTTTCCGGTGATGCCTTCCTCTGGTGGGCGGAGGCGTCGGGGCGGTATGCGCGCGGCAACACCCCGGTGGTTGGCGCGGTGCTGAATTTCCGTTCCATTGGCCGGATGCCGCTTGGGCATGTCGCGGTTGTCACCGCGGTGCTCAACCCGCGGACCATCCTGGTCACGCAGGCCAACTGGGTTCCGGGCTCAATCACGAATGACGTGACGGTGCAGGACGTTTCACCCGATAACAACTGGACGGATGTGCGGGTTGAGTTGGGCGACAGCGCCACCATGGGCGCCGCCTACCCAACCTATGGCTTCATCTACAACCGTCCGGCCATCGGCACGGTTATCGCCTCGGCGAATGGCGTGGGCAACGAAGTGGCCGAGGCGCCGCAGGCGCGCCCCGTGGCCAGCGAGGCGCCAGACCGCAATCTGCAATAACCGCGGCGGCGCCAGCGGTTTTGCCAGTATCCGGGCCTGCGGTTAAGCTGACGTCGCTCAACAGGAGGAGTGATGCATGACCACGGCAAATTCCCGTACCGCTGACCATCCGATCGACCCGATTTTTCTGGAACGCTGGTCGCCGCGTGCCTTCACCGGGGAAGCAATTTCCGAGCACACGCTGCGCACGATGCTAGAGGCCGCGCGCTGGGCGCCGTCTTCCTATAACTCCCAGCCATGGCGCTTTTTGTATGCCCGCCGCGACAATGCCCATTGGGACAAGTTTCTGGGGCTGCTGAATCCGTTCAACCAGAGCTGGGCGAAGACCGGCTCGGCGATTATCTTCGTGGTCTCCTCAGAGACCATGGCGGTGCCGGGTAAGGATACGCCGGTGCCCTCCTACAGCCATTCCTTCGATGCAGGCGCCGCCTGGGGGTATTTGGCCTTGCAGGCGGCATTCATGGGCTGGCAGGCGCATGGCATGGCCGGTATTGAATACGACCGTATTTATACCGAGCTGAAAGTGCCTGCTGGCTACCGTGTGGAATGCGGTGTGGTGATTGGCCGGCAAGGGCCAAAAACCCTGCTGCCCGAAGCCCTGCAGGCAAAAGAGGCGCCGAGCGGCCGCAAGCCGGTAACAGATTTCGCGCTGGAGGGCGGGTTCTGAAATGACACGCTTTGCCCGGGCCAACCCGCCCGGGGCAATGCGGCATCAGGCGGCGGCCGGGGCAGGGGCCGCGCCGCGCTGCTTGCCGCGATAGCCGTCGAACAGGCTCATCTGGTGCACGCAGCTTAGCGTGCAGGTGGGGGCGCAATCCTTCTTGGTATGGTATTCGCGTTTAATATCGTCCAGCCCGTAGTCCAGCAGCGGAATTGCCGGGTAGCCGCGCTGCTGCGAGCAATAATGCACCTTGCCGTCCTCGGTGATGTAGAGGTAGCGCGCCCCGGCCCGGCATTTCCAGTCATTCGGCTTACCCTGCATCAGGTTTTTTTGGAACAGCTTGTAGTTCAGTGTATGCACCAGCGAGGGCGAAATCTCTGTCACCTTTTTATAAGCCGCCATCTGCGCATCGCTCAGCGCCTTCAGCGCGCCGGAATGGTCGTGCAGCACGCCCACTGAGTGCTGGAACCCGTATTTCGCCGCTGTCTCGGCTATGGTGATGACATCGCCTGTGCGCTCGCCGGTTACGCCCAGCACGGAGTTCACGTTCACGTTGAACTTCGCATGGTCCTGCAACAGCTTTAGCCGGCCTTCCACGGAGGAAAGGCTCTTCATGGAAATATCGTCCGGCGTCAGGTTGTCGATGCTGATCTGCATGCCCTGGAGCTTGGCCGCGTTCAGCCGCTCGATCCAGGATTTGGAGAGCTTGAACCCGTTGGTGATCATGGTCACGATCATGCCCTTGTCGCGGGCATGCAGAATCACCTTGTCCAGCTCCGGGTGCAGCAGCGTCTCCCCGCCCGTAACAGTGAGCGAGGCACAGCCGAGCTTCGCCAAATGGTCCACCTGGGCCAGCAGCGTCGCGGTGGGCACGGGTGCGGAAAAATCGTCATATTCATTGCAATACCCGCAGGCCAGATTGCAGCGGCGCGTGACCACCATCTGCGCCAGCAGCGGGGTATAGCGCGTAAAAATCGCCTTGCCGGCAAAGCGCAAGCCCGCACCCAGCGTGTCCAGGCGCTCAATTAATGCAGGTTTTTCCAAGCGGCCAGGTGCTTTCAACGCGGTTAAACAGGGAAGGGTTTAGAGAAGCGCAGGCGGTAATTCAATGCCCAGCAAAAAACCCCGGCATCTCTGCCGGGGTTTTCTGTTTCAACCTGCAAGGCCGGATCAGAAATCCATGCCGCCCATGCCGCCCATGCCGCCCATGTCAGGCGCGCCCATCGGGGCCTTCTTCTCGGGGCGCTCGGTCACACCAGCCTCGGTGGTGATGATGAGCGAAGCCACGGAAGCGGCGTCCTGCAGGGCGGTGCGCACAACCTTGGTCGGGTCGATGATGCCGGCGGCAACCATGTTTTTGTATTCGCCGCTCTGCGCGTCGAAGCCAAAGGTATATTCGCCGTTTTCCAGCACCTTGCCGGCGATCACCGCGCCGTCTTCACCGGCGTTCTCGGCGATCTGGCGCAGCGGCACCTGGATGGCGCGGCGGATGATCTCGATGCCGGTCTGCTGGTCGGTGTTATCACCCTTCAGCGTAGCCAGGATCAGCGAGGCGCGGGTCAGGGCCACACCGCCACCGGGCACAATGCCTTCCTCAACCGCCGCGCGGGTCGCGTGCAGCGCGTCGTCAACGCGGTCCTTACGCTCCTTCACCTCAACCTCGGAGGCGCCGCCAACGCGGATCACGGCAACACCGCCAGCCAGCTTGGCCAGACGCTCCTGCAGTTTCTCTCGGTCGTAGTCCGAGGTGGTTTCCTCGATCTGCGCGCGGATCTGGTTGACGCGGCCGGTGATGTCGTCCTTTGCGCCAACGCCTTCGATGATGGTGGTGTTCTCTTTCTCGATCAGCACCTTCTTGGCGCGGCCCAGCATGTTCAGGGTCACGGTCTCAAGCTTGATGCCGAGGTCTTCGGAGATCACCTGGCCACCGGTCAAAATCGCGATGTCTTCCAGCATGGCCTTGCGGCGGTCGCCGAAGCCAGGGGCCTTCACGGCGGCAATCTTCAGGCCGCCACGCAGCTTGTTCACCACCAATGTGGCCAGCGCCTCGCCTTCCACGTCCTCGGCGATGATCAGCAGCGGCTTGCCGGACTGCACCACGGCTTCCAGCAGGGGCAGCATCGGCTGCAGCTGGGAGAGCTTCTTCTCGAAGATGAGGATGTACGGGCTGTCGAGGTCCGCGATCATCTTCTCCGGATTGGTGATGAAATACGGGGAGACATAGCCGCGGTCGAACTGCATACCCTCGACGACGTCGAGCTCGGTCTGGATGCCCTTGGCTTCCTCAACCGTGATCACGCCTTCATTGCCAACCTTCTGCATGGCCTGGGAGATCATCTCACCGATCTCGGTCTCGCCATTGGCGGAGATGGTGCCAACCTGCGCGGTCTCGGCCGGGTTGGTGATCTTCTTGGAGCGGGTCTTCAGCTCTTCCACAACGGCGGCCACGGCCTTGTCGATGCCGCGGCGCAGGTCCATCGGGTTCAGCCCGGCGGCCACGGCCTTCACGCCTTCGCGCACGATGGCCTGGGCCAGCACGGTCGCGGTGGTGGTGCCGTCACCGGCCAGGTCGTTGGTCTTGGAGGCAACTTCGCGGATCAGCTGCGCGCCCAGATTCTCGAACTTGTCGGACAGCTCGATTTCCTTGGCGACGGTCACGCCATCCTTGGTGATGCGCGGCGCGCCGAAGGATTTTTCGATGACAACATTGCGGCCCTTCGGGCCCAGGGTAACCTTCACGGCATTGGCAAGGGTATCAACGCCGCGCAGCATACGGTCGCGCGCGTCGGAACCAAAACGGACGTCTTTGGCAGCCATGTGTGTAGCTCCTTATGTTTGAAGCGGCCTGATTTGGACTCCGCGGCTCAAGCGCCGCTCCGTCATCAGGACGCGATTCGATGGCGTGAGAAATTAAGCGGCGATGATGCCCAGAATGTCGGATTCCTTCATGATCAGCAGGTCTTCCCCGTTGATCTTGACCTCGGTGCCGGACCATTTGCCGAACAGCACGCGGTCGCCCGCCTTCACGTCCAGGGCAACAAGCGCGCCGGCTTCGTTACGGGCGCCTGGGCCGGCGGAGATAACCTCGCCTTCCTGCGGCTTTTCCTTGGCGGTGTCGGGAATGATGATGCCGCCCGCGGTTTTTTCCTCGGCGGTGATGCGACGGACGACAACGCGGTCGTGTAGAGGGCGGAAATTCGCCATATGATCGCTCCTAAACATTATGTCTTAAAAGCTTCCCAGCCAGTCCGGCCCAATCTGCGGCACCGCGGCTGTTAGCACTCCCCGCTTGGGAGTGCCGGGGATGTAGCCCGACCGACGGGCGAAAGTCAAGAAAGTTGGCACTCACGATTCAGGAGTGCCAAACCGCTGGATGCACTGCGGATTATAGCTGGTAAACCCCGGGGGCTGCGTGTGGCGGCCTGATGAAATTGTCAGAGCAAGCCGGGCGGCCGCGGACAAATTGCCCTTAGTTCGGCAGCTCCACCAGCCGGAACAGTCCCAGCGGTGGCATGTTCCGCACCTTCGCCGTGGCCAGATCATCCGCCCTGAACATATGCCCCAGCCGGAAATCCGGGTGCCAGCCCAGCAGGCCGGAGGCAGGCGCCATGGCGCGCTCAACCCACCAGATTGGCCCGCTCTCCCGTGCAAAATGGTTCACGAACAGAATTTTGCCGCCGGGCTTCACCACCCGGCGCAGTTCTTTCACCAGGGCGCGCGGGTCTGGCACCACGGAGGCCACAAACATCGCCACCGCGATGTCGAAGCTGCCATCCTCGAAGCTGGTGGACTGGGCGTCCATCTCAAGCAGCGACTCGACATTGCGCAGCCCCATCTCCGCGGCGCGCCGGCGGGCGATGGTCAGCATGTCGCGCGAAAGATCGATGCCGGTAATACGCTTCGCGGCGGTGTAGTGCGGCAGCGCCAGGCCGGTGCCCACTCCCACTTCCAGCACTTTCGTGCCTGGTAAGGCGTTCACCGCCGCCACGGCGGCATGGCGGGCGGTGCGGGAGCACAGCCCGAACCAGCTGTCGTAGGATTTCGCATAGCGGGAGTAGGTGGCGCGAATGGTATCCGCATCCAATTTCGCGCGCGGGCCCTCAAGAGCCGCGCTGGAGACATCTCGCATCCTATATCCTTGGCGCCGTCATAAAAAAGCAACCCACCTTTGCGCGTATTAGGCAGCAACCGCAATGGGCTTAGAGTTTTTTTAACCAGAAAGCGTGTGTTCCACGATTCCGGGGGTGAGAATCTGCGGCAGAATTTCCGCCGCGCCGCCGGGCGGGTAATAAAGGTAAAGCGGCACGCCGGCGCGGTGGTTTGCTGCCAGCAGCGCGGTGATGGCGGGGTTGTGGTTTGTCCAGTCGCCCACCAGCACCGCCACATTCCTGGCCTTGAACAAGGCTTGCACCGGGGCGGTGGCCAGCGTCCCGTGTTCGTTCACCTGGCAGGTAATGCACCAGGCGGCGGTGAGGTCGATGAACACGGGCCGCCCGGCGGCGCGCAGGCTCGCGAGGCGGGCCGCGCTATAGGGTTGCGCTCCGGGCAGGGTAAGGGCGGCGCCAGCGGGTGCGGCATGCAGAAACGGCAGCAGCGCCAAAACCGCCACCGCGAAAACCGGGCGGCGCGGCAGTGTGGCGCCCAAGACCAGCGCCCCCGCCGCCAGCAGCAAGAGGCCCGGCACGCCCGCCTGCCGGAACAGCACCCAGCCCAGCCAGGAAAAGGTGGCGAACATGGGCAAGGCGAGGATTTTCTGCGCCACCGCCATCCAGCGCCCCGGCCGGGGCAGGCATGCGGCCAGATACGGTGCCGCCGCCAGCAGCAGAATGGGCAAGGCCAGCCCCAGCCCCAGTGCCAGAAACAACCCCATGGCTGGCAGCGGCGGCAGGGCTAGGGCAGCGGCGATGGCGGCACCCATGAAGGGCGCGGTGCAGGGCGTGGCCACCAGCACCGCCAGCAAGCCGGTAAGGAAACTATGCTGTGCCGGAAGCCGCCCGATAAACCCCGGCATGGAGAGGTGAAACATCCCCGCCAGGCTTAGCCCTGCGGCCAGAATCACCCAGGCCGCCAGCGCCACGAAAATGGGTGACTGGAACTGGAACCCCCAAAACGCCGCCACGCCCAAAGCCCGCAGGCTCAGCAGCACCCCGCCGAGCGCGGCCATGGAACCCAGAACGCCCGCCGTGTAGCCCAAAGCCTCGCGCCTGATATGCCCATGCGCCGCGCCGCCCATCC
This sequence comes from Rhodospirillales bacterium, assembly GCA_018971905.1. GTDB lineage: Bacteria > Pseudomonadota > Alphaproteobacteria > Acetobacterales > Acetobacteraceae > Acidocella. The sequence goes on from JAGWZS010000087.1 coordinate 7,506, forward strand.
GGGCGAAGGCCACCGCCTTCATCGCCAGCACAGGAAACACGCAGGGCATGAGATTCAGCAGCAATCCGCCCGCCAGCGCCAGCAGCCACCAGGGCGCATGGGGCGCGGGCG
>JAGWZS010000088.1 GCA_018971905.1 Rhodospirillales bacterium
GCGTTTCTGCGCACTTCGGGCCGCGTGGTGGGCCTGCCCGCGGGGCAAATGGGCAATTCCGAGGTCGGGCATCTGAATATCGGCGCGGGGCGGGTGGTGATTCAGGATTTGCCGCGAATCGACGCCGCCATCGCGGATGGATCGCTGGCCAGAAACGAGACGGTGCTGGATTTCATCGCGGCGCTGCGGGCAACCGGCGGCACCGCGCATCTCCTGGGCCTGGTTTCCCCCGGCGGCGTGCATTCCCACCAGGACAACGCGGTGGCGCTGGCGAAAATTCTGCACGAGGCGGGAATACCCGTGGCCGTTCATGGCTGGATGGACGGGCGTGACACCCCGCCCCAGGCCGGGCTGGGCTATCTGCACACCTACCTGGCCGACCTGGGCGATACTGCCAAACTCAGCACGCTGGTGGGGCGCTTTTATTCCCTGGACCGGGACCAGCGCTGGGAACGCGTGCAACAAGCCTACGAGCTGCTGGTGGATGGCAAAGGCACGCCGTTTGCCACCGCCACCGCGGCGATTGAGGCCAGCTACGCGGCCGGCGTGACGGATGAGTTCATCACCCCCGCCGTGATCGGCGATTATGCCGGGATGAAAGACGGGGATGGCGTGATCTGCGCCAATTTCCGGGCCGACCGGGTGCGCGAGATTTTCACCGCCCTGCTGGACCCGGGGTTCGACGGCTTTCCGGCGCGCCAGCCAAAACTCGCCGGCGCCGTGGGCATGACCGCCTATTCCGACGCCCTGGCCCCCTACATGCGCGCCGTGCTGCCCCGGCTGCATTTGCAGGATCTGCTGGGCGCAGTGGTCTCCGCCCGGGGGTTGCGCCAGCTGCGCATGGCCGAGACGGAAAAATATCCGCATGTGACCTATTTTTTCAACGGCGGCGAGGAAACGCCCTTCCCGGGGGAAGACCGGATCATGGTGGCATCCCCCAAGGTTGCCACCTACGATCTGCAACCGGAAATGTCTGCCCCGGAGCTGACGGAAAAGGCGGTGGAGGCAATCAACACCGGCACATACGACATGATCGTCCTGAACTTCGCCAACCCGGACATGGTGGGCCACACCGGCTCTCTGCCCGCCGCGATTACCGCGGTGGAAACGGTGGATGCGGGACTGGGGAAAATATGGGAGGCCGTGCAAGCCCAGGGGGGCGCCATTCTGGTAACCGCCGACCATGGCAATTGCGAGGTGATGAAGGACCCGCAAACGGGCGGGCCGCATACCGCCCACACCACCAACCCGGTGCCGGTGCTCATAGCGGGCGGCCCGGAGGGCATAACGCTGCACGACGGCGTGCTGGCGGACCTGGCGCCGACGATGCTGAAGCTGATGGACCAGCCCCAACCCGCCGCGATGACCGGCAAGCCCTTGTTTGACTGAGTGAATACGCGGCGCCTGCACCGGGCGGCCCTGGCCGCTTTATGGCTGGGCGTGGTGGGCAGCCCGCCTGCCCTGGCCGCGCCGGAGACAAACGATGCCGCCAGCCTGAAAGCCCGCCGCGCCGCCGCCCTGGCGGACATAACGGCGCATCAGGCGGCCGCAAAAGCCGCCGCCGCGCACCAAAAAGCCATCGCGGCCACGGCCATGGCCCTGGCGAAACAGCAGGCGCAGGCCGCCGCCGCCGTGCGCGGGCTGGAGGACCAGACCTCGCACGATACAGCACAGCTCGCCCAGCTTATCGCCCAGCAGAACAACGATGCCGGGCAGCTGGACCAGGCCGAGGCGGCGCTGAAAAAATTACTGCCCGTGATCCAGAGGCTTGCCTCCGCCCCGGCCGCAACCTTGCTCGCGGCGCCGCTGGCGCCACAGGATGCGGTGCACGGCATTGCCATCATGCAGGGCATGGCGGCGCAGGTGGCCGCCCAGGCCAGCGCCGTGCAAGCCGAAACCACGAAACTGGCCACCGCGATTGCCCAGGCGCAAGCCGCACGCTTGCGGCTGGTTGCGGCCGTTACCGCGCAGCAGGCGGCGGAGGCGCAGCTTTCCGCCAACATCAGCCGCGCCCAGGCCACCGAACAGGCCGATGCCAACCAGGCGGTGGCGCAAGCCGCGGCGGCGGCCAGGGCGCGGCACGAGCTTTCCAGCCTGGATGAAGCCATCGCGCGGCTGGTGCCGAAAACCCCGCCCCAGGCAACGCTGGCCAGCATTCCGGCCGGGGGGGCTGGCGCGCCGGTGGCCGGGCATGTGGTGCAGGTTTATGGCGCGCAAACCGCGGCCGGGCCTTCCACCGGCATTACCTATGCCACGGCGCCGGGCGGGCGCGTCACCAGCCCCTGCCGCGGCACCATCATGTATGCCGGGCCGCTGCCAAGCTACGGCAATGTGGTGATCGCCGATTGCGGCGGCGGGCTTTCCGCCGTGCTGGCGGGTATGAGCCGCCTTGATGTGTCACAGGGCCAGCACGTGCTGCATGGCCAGCCGCTGGGGGTCATGCAGCCCTTCGACCCCGCGCGCCCGGCGCATCAGCCGTATCTTTATGTGGAATTGCGCCGCAACGGCCTGCCGGTGGACCCGACAGCCTGGCTCGGCGCCGGGCGCTCTGGATAATCCAGCCCGGATGCTATCTAATGAGGCCAGGGCAATGCGCCCGGCAATGAAGGGGAAGAGGTACATGCGGTTGCGCGGCGGTTTGATGCTCGGCGGCGTTTTTGTAGCGGGACTGGCCGCCGGCTCTCTCGCACAGCCATTGTCATGGGCGTTCGGCCAGGCGAGCCCAAGTGACAGCACCTATCAGCAACTTTCGCTTTTTGGTGATATTCTCTCGCAGATCAAACAGAACTACGTGATCGATCCGCCAACGGACAAGCTGATCTATAATGCCGCCAACGGAATGCTCGCGGGGCTGGACCCGCATTCAGGCTACATGAACGCGCGGCAATATGCCGACATGCAGGTGCAGACTTCCGGCGAGTTCGGCGGGCTGGGGCTGGAAGTGACCCAAGCGGACGGACTGCTGAAGGTTATCAGCCCCATCGACGGCACGCCCGGCGCCAAGGCCGGGATCAAGCCGGGCGATATCATCGTCGAGATCAACGGCCATTCAACCGACGGGCTGACGCTGGACCAGGCGGTGAGCCAGATGCGCGGCAAGCCTGGAACCAACATCACGCTCACGCTCAAACGCAACGGCATCAACACGCCCGTGCACGTGACGCTGACGCGTGAGGTCATCAAGATCGACGATGTGAAGAGCAGGCTGCTTACCAGCACCGCCGGGCCGGTTGGCTATATCCGGCTGGATAGTTTCGATGAAAACGCCGACCCGCATATCCGCGAGGCGGTACAGCGCCTTGAGGCCCAGGCACATGGAAACATTCATGGCTATATTCTGGATTTGCGGGACAACCCCGGCGGGCTGCTGGACCAGGCCGTGGCGGTGAGCGACGATTTTCTGACCAGCGGCGAGATTGTTTCCACCCATGGCCGGCACCCGGAAGATGACCAGGTGTGGTACGCGCAGGATAGTGACATCATCAACGGTGCGCCGTTGGTGGTGTTGACCAATGCCGGCACGGCCTCAGCGGCGGAGATTGTAACCGCGGCCTTGCAGCAGAACCGCCGGGCGCTGGTGCTGGGCACCAAGACCTTCGGCAAGGGCTCCGTGCAGACTATCATTCCCATCGACAATGAAGGCGCGCTGCGCCTGACCACGGCGCTGTATTTCACGCCTTCGGGCAAATCGATCCAGGATTATGGCGTGACCCCGAATGTGATCGTGTCTGACAGCGCGACGCCGCAGGATGCGTTCTCGCAGCTGCGCGAAACGGACCTGCTGAACGCCTTCACCAACCCAACACAGCAGAAGGCGGCGCCCTTGCCACCCCCCTTGCCTCTGCCGCCGGTGGCCGCCAGCATCCCTCACAAGCCGCCCGCCAACTGGCCGGCTTTCGACCCCACCAAGCCCTCCACGGATTTCCAGCTGCAAATGGCCCTGAAACTGATTGCGGACATGAAAGCCTCCTCCGTAACAACGGCGGCGAATTAGAAGGCCTGGAGCATCATGACGAACCATGAATCCCTGCCCTACCGGCTGAATGTCGGAGCTGTGCTGTTCTCGCGGGAAGGGCTGGTGTTCGTGGGCAAGCGCAAGGGGTTTCCGGATGCGTGGCAACTGCCCCAGGGCGGGGTTGATGAGGGCGAAAACATCCGCGTTGCCGTGCTGCGCGAACTGAAAGAAGAGATTGGCACCGACAAGGCGGAGATTCTGGCCGAGCACCCCGACTGGCTGCTCTACGACCTGCCGCCACATCTGGTGGGTGTGGCCTGGAACGGTAAATACCGCGGGCAGCGGCAGAGGTGGTTTGCGCTGCGCTTCACCGGCGAGAATGCCGACATAAACCTCAACGCCCACGAGCACCCGGAATTCGAGGATTGGAAATGGGCCCGCCTGGATGAGCTGCCGCACCTTGCAGTGGCGTTCAAACGGGACATCTATGAGAGGCTGGCGCGGGATTTCGCGCCCTACGCGCAAGGCTGACTTGCCCGCCGCCATGAAAGGACCGCCAAACCATGATGACACTCACCGCCGCAGACGGACATAAATTCCAGGCCTTCGAGGCTGGCAATGTCAATGCCCCGCGCGGGCTGGTGGTTGTGCAGGAGATTTTCGGCGTGAACCCGCATATACGCGCCGTCGCGGAGCGCTTGGCCGGCTATGGCTACCGCGTGCTGGCCCCGGCCATGTTCGACCGGGTGCAGCCGGGCATCGAACTGGATTATTCCCCGGAAGGGATAGACGCCGGGCGGAATACGCGCGCCAGGATTACCGATGAGCAGGCGCTGCTGGACCTGGAAGCCACCGCCGCCGCCTTCGGGGCGGGCAGGCCGGTGGGCATCATCGGCTATTGCTGGGGCGGCTCTCTGGCGTGGGATGCCGCCATCGGCACCAAACGCTTCAAGGCCGCGAACTGCTGGTATGGCGGCGGCATTGCCGCGAAAAAGCACGCCAGGCCCAACTGCCCGGTGCAGATGCATTTCGGTGCCGAGGATCATGGCATTCCGTTGAGCGACGTGGCGGCGATACAGGCAGCCCAGCCGGGCGTAGAGGTTTTTGTTTATGACGGCGCGCAGCATGGGTTTGGCTGCGAAGCGCGGGCCAGCTACAGCCACAAGGATTGGGAGCTGGCGGAGCTGCGTTCCTTGGCGTTTTTCGCCGAAAACCTGCGTTAAGCATCAGGCCGCGATGGCGGCCGCCACGGCTTTGAGAAAGACCAGCATTCCTGCTTCCACCCCCGTGAAAGGCCAGTAGAAGATGGACATATTCTCCGACCCGAAACGCCCGCACCGAAAGAAACTGCTGCCAATCTCGCCGATTGAACGCCCCCGGGGCTGCGACACCATCGGGCTGGTGCTGCAGGGCGGCGGCGCGCTGGGGGCTTACCAGGCGGGGGTGTACCAGGCGCTGCACGAAGCCGGGCTGGAGCCAGACTGGGTGGCGGGGGTTTCCATCGGCGCCGTGAACGCCGCCATCATTGCCGGCAACAAGCCGGAGCACCGGCTGGAGCAACTAGAAAAATTCTGGATGGAAATCACCGCCCGTGACCCATTCACCGCCTGGTTCGAGGGCGATGCCGCCCGCAAGCTGCGTAACGAGCTTTCAGCCATGAACGGTATATTGCTCGGCCAGCCGGGCTTCTTCAAACCCGTCCCGTTCTCCGGCTTTCTGGCGCCGCGGGGGTCACGCTTCTCAACCGCGCTTTACGATACCTCGCCCCTGCACCACACGCTGGAGAAACTTGTTGATTTCAAGCTGATCAACGAGAAGCATATTCGCCTCGCGGTGGGGGCGGTGAATGTCGAGACCGCCAATTTCGTGTATTTCGACAATGCGGCGCGCGCAATCGAGCCTGAGCACATCATGGCGTCCGGCGCGCTGCCGCCGGGCCTGCCGATGATCCGCATCGGACGGCACCATTACTGGGATGGCGGGCTTGTTTCCAACACGCCGCTGCAGCACCTGCTGGATAATATCGGCTCGAAAAACCTGCTGACGTTTCAGGTCGATCTGTTTTCCGCCAGGGGCAAAATCCCGCGGGACATGCCAGAGGTTCTGGCCCGGCAGAAGGATATTCAATATTCCTCCCGCACCCGCGGCACGACCGACCATTTTCTGGAAACCCACCAGCTGAAGCGGGCGCTGTACGATGCGCTGGAGAAAATTCCCGCCGCAGAGCTGAGCGACGAGCAGCGGGCGATGAAAGCCGCGCTGAAGCAGCTGCCCGAAATCAATATCCTGCAGCTTATCTACCAGCAGAAGGCGTATGAGGGCGACGCCAAGGATTACGAGTTCAGCCGCATGTCCATGAAGGAGCATTGGCGCACCGGCTATTACGACACCCGCAACACCCTGGCCCATAAGGATTGGCTACAATTCAACGGCACTCCGGGAATCCGCTGCTTCGATCTGCACCGCTTGGCAGAATAACCCCCCTTGCCTGCGCCCCGCGCGGCGTGGCAACCAGAACGCCCGGTGCGTTAAGGAGTCTGCGGCGTTGAGCGATCTGTTCGAGAATATCCCGGCCAAGGAAAGCTACGGCGCCAAGGATATCGAGGTGCTGGAGGGGCTGGAGCCCGTGCGCCGGCGGCCGGGCATGTATATCGGCGGCACGGACGAAAACGCCCTGCACCATCTGGCAGCCGAAATCCTGGATAACTCCATGGACGAGGCCGTGGCCGGGCACGCCACCACGATCGAGATGTGGCTGGGTGCTGGCAACCAGCTGACCATCCGCGACAATGGGCGCGGTATTCCGGTGGATGCACACCCAAAATTCAAAAACAAATCCGCGCTGGAGGTGATTTTCACCACCTTGCATTCCGGCGGTAAATTCTCCGGCAAGGCCTACGCCACTTCGGGCGGGTTGCATGGCGTGGGGTCATCCGTGGTGAACGCGCTCTCCTCCAGCTTCACCGCCGAGGTGGCAAAGGACCGCAAGCTCTACCGGCAGAGCTATGCGCGCGGCGTGCCGCAAACAAAACTGGAAGAGGTGGGAGGGGCGCAAAACCGGCGCGGCACCAGCATCAGCTTCGTGCCAGATACCGAGATTTTCGGGAGCCTGAAATTCTCGCCCGCGCGGCTATACAAACTTTGCCGCAGCAAGGCGTATCTGTTCCGAGGCGTGAAAATCCGCTGGGCTTGCGATGCCAGCCTGCTGAAAGCGGATTCGGATATTCCCGCCGAGGCGGAGCTGCACTTCCCCGGCGGCTTACGCGATTCGCTGACGGCGGAGCTGGGCGAGGCGGCGCTGGTGTTGCCGGAGATTTGGTCGGGCGAAGCGAAATTCGCCCCCATAAACGGCCAGGACCAGGGCAAGCTGGAATGGGCCCTGGCCTGGGTGGAACAGGGCGAAGGCACCATAGACACCTATTGCAACACCGTGCCCACGCCGCTGGGCGGCACGCACGAGGCGGGCATGCGCAGTGCCCTATTGAAGGGCCTGCGCGCCTGGGCGGAAACGCGCGGCAACAAGCGGGGTGCGGCTATCATCGCGGAGGACGTGTTCGGCGGCCTGCGCGCCAAGCTCTCGCTGTTCATCCGCGATCCGCATTTTCAGGGCCAGACCAAAGAAAAACTGACAACGCAGGAGGC
>JAGWZS010000089.1 GCA_018971905.1 Rhodospirillales bacterium
ACGGTCACGCTTGCCGTGGCGTTTTTCGGATAATCATACCCGGCGGTCAGCGATACCTCATGCGGCGAACCCTGGCGGTCCGTCACCGTGAGCATCGGCTTACCCCGCCCCGGAATCTGAGGCGTAGAGCTTTGCGGCGTGGTAAACGCGTAGCAGATCTTGGCGTCGCCGCTGCCGTAGGTGGCGGCGGTCCAGTCTCCGAACTGGCCGCCATTGGGTCCCAGTGCCGCGGGGCTGGTGGCCAGGGCGGCGGCGGGAAGAAGGGCAAGGATTGAGGATGCAAGAAATACTCTCATGGGCGGCAGCATAAACCAGCCGACCGGCGCATCCAAGGCGCGAGGCCCTATTTGATACAGAACGTTGCCGTTCAGGGGTGCGCGGGCAACAGGCGGAAGAGCAGGTTCAGCCCGGCCCCCAGCGCAAACCCCACCAGCGTACCGTTGACGCGGATATATTGCAGGTCTTTGCCTACCCGCAGCTCCAGCTTGTCGGTTACTGTTTTTGCGTCCCACGCGCCGATCACACCGCCAATGAACTTCGCACCCTCGGCCTGGGCGCTGGGCAACAGGCGCAGCACGGTCTCCCGCACGGCCCGGTTCAGCCGTGCCTGGGCGGCTTCGTCGCGGCCAAGCACCTCTGCCAGATTAGCCAGCGCACTCTCGATCACCGCCACCGAGCGGCCATGCGGGTTGGCGGCGTCCAACTCCAGGGCACGGCGCATCCGCGCCCACACATCCCAGGCCCATGCCTGCACGGTGTCGTGCGTCATCACGCCCCTGAGCGCCTGGCCAAGCTCGGCGGCGCGCTCAGGGTCTGTCTCCAGCTTGGCGATTTCGGCGCGGACCCATTCATCAAACGCATCGCGAATCTCGGAAGAGTTGGGGCTTATCTTGTCCAGTTCGGCATTCACGGCTGAGAGCACGCGTTTGGCCACAGTGGCGCCCACCGCCCAGCCCACCAGTTTGCCACCATGCTCAGCTACCCGTTCCTTGATCGCCTCACGCAGGGCGTCCTCCCGTGCCGCCAGCATCTCCTTCACCTGGCCGAGAATGAAGGAAAACATCTCCTGATGCCTACCACCTTCCACCAGCCCCGCCAGGGCACGGGCCACCACCACCCCGGCAGCCCGCCCGCCGATAAGTTTGGGCAGTAACCGGTTGAGCAGCCTGCGGGCCCGTCCATCCTCTATGCTGGCCAGCAGTTTTGGCAGCATTCCGGCCAAGGTTTCAGCCAAGGGCCGGGCTGCGTCCGGGTCGGCCAGAAAGCGGCGCAGAATGGCCGCACCGTCGAGATTTTCAAGCAGCCGCCGGATATCGGCTTTGGTGAACACATGGTTGGCAATAAACCGCCCCAGCGCATCGCCCAGGCGTTGTTTCTGTGCCGGCAGAATGGCGGTGTGCGGAATTGGCAACCCCAGCGGGTGCCGGAATAATGCGGTAACGGCAAACCAGTCTGCCACGCCGCCAATAAACCCAGCCTTGGCGGCATCGCGCAGCAGCACCGCCCAGTTGGAAGGCGGCAGCCAATAGCTGCCCATGGCCAGGCCGGCCATCAGTACCAGCAGGGCGGTGGCGAACAGCTTGTGGCGGTGAAGGGTGATGCGGAGGGCGGAATCGGGGTCTTGCGGCGAGGCCATACCCCTAGATTACCTGCGCGCGCTGGTATGTCGACCTCAAGCCGCATGAAAGGCGGGCAAGAGATGCATCCCACGCGGTTTTTGTTGCATTTCACGCAGGCTGAGGCGCATAATTGCCACATTCGATAAACAACGGGGCAATACCCCGCGAACGCCCCACGCCATCGGAAGATGGAGTTTTAACATGTTGGATATAAAAGATTTAAATGTCAGCCTTGTGCGACATCCGGCGCGGCTTCCGCACGGGTTGAGCCGTACGCGCGGTGGCGGCACCTTGCCGTTGCTTCTTGGCTTGGCCTGTGCTGCCCTGGTTATGGGTGCTCTCTGGCTGGCCTACACCTTCGGCTAGGCAGCCGTGCCGCCCGGGCGGATTGCCGGGTCTGATGCTGCATTGCATGATGCGGCCATGGGATTTTTGACCGAAGCCGTGCCGCTCCGCCATGCCGCCTTGCCCGTGTTGCCAGGAATAACCCGGATTGTTGCCGATAATCCGGGGGTAATGACATACCACGGCACCAACAGCTTTCTTGTGGAACGTGATGAAGGGCTGGTGGTAATCGACCCCGGCCCGGATGATGCGCGGCACGTTGCTGATATTCTCAAAGCGGCGGGTGGCCGCTCCATCGGCCTTATTCTGCTCACCCATACCCATGCAGACCATTTTGGCGCGGTGGCTGCCCTGAAGGCGGCTAGCGGTGCGCCGGTGGCCGGGTTTGAAACCTCCGCCAAACCAGGCTTTGTGCCGGATATTCCGCTCGCTGACGGTTCTGAACTCTTTGGGTTCACGGCTGTTCACACACCTGGCCACGCGGCTGATCATCTCTGCCTGGCCTATACCGGGGCGCGGGGTAAAAAAATTTTATTCAGCGGCGACCATGTTATGTCCTGGTCTTCCTCCATCGTCAGCCCGCCGGAGGGCGACATGAGAGATTACTACCGCTCCTTGCAACGCCTGCTTGCCCGTGACGATGATGTGTTTTTGCCAGGCCACGGGCCTTTGCTGCCCCAGCCGCGGGGCCTTACCGCGGAGCTGATCGCCCACCGCCAGAGGCGGGAGGCGACGCTGCTGGCCGCCCTTGCCCGTCAGGAGTGGAGCGTGGCGGGGCTGGCGGCCAGGCTTTATGCCAAGCAGGATCTGTTTTTGAAGGCGGCGGCACAGCGCAATGTGCTGGCGCATCTTCTGAAGCTCAAAGCCGAAGGCGCCGTGCGGGAAATGGCGCCCGAGACCAGCGAACATCCGGATAATGTGGCGATGGCGGCCATGGCTGAGCAAAGCGAGAGCTGGCGCGCCCGCGTGTTACGGATGCAGGACGACGCCAGGCGGCGCTTCGGGTTGGCTTAGTTGCGGGAAAGCCAAATTGCCAGGTTCTCCGCCACCAAGGGGCGGGAAAACAGGTAGCCTTGGCCATGGGTGACGCCAAGCTCGCGTATGCGCGCCAGTTGCGGAACCGTTTCTATGCCCTCGGCAATAATGTCCTGCAAACGGCTGGCGGCGAGGCGGGTAATTCGTAGGATGAAATTCCTGGCATCCGGTGTTGCATCCACCACCACGGAGCGGTCGAGCTTAACCGCGCCCACGGCTGATTTCATCAACGCCGGCAGAAAGGGGGTGGCGGGCACAATGTCATCAAGAGCCAGCTTGTAGCCCGCATCCCGCAGCGCCTTGATGCTTTCTTCCGCCAGCCGGATATCATAAACCGGCTGCGTCTCCGTGAGCTCGAAGCGTAAAAGATCAGCCGTGAGGCTATGGGTTTTACGCAAGGTTTCAATCCCGTGCACGACACCTGGATGCACCAGAACGTTAAGAGGCAAGTTGAAAGCCATGGGCAGCTGATGAGCGGAAAGCCCCTGCGCCTGATACTCAGACAGTGCCCTGTGCATGATGGCGCGGGTGAGGCTCAAGGCGAGTTCGGGGTTCGCCATCGCCGCAACCAGACTCTCTGGACCAAGTATCTGCCCGTCCTGGCTCAGCACCCTGGCGAGGACCTCGACATGGCTGAGCTTGCCGTCTTCCAGCCGGACAATTGGCTGGTAGCGCAGGCGCAGCGTCTCCGCGAGCCGCGCAGCTTGCCCGCTTACAAGCACTGTCTAAATAACCTAAATTTGTACCAAAATGCCACCGGCGTTGTGTAGCATTTTTATACACATAGAGCGATTAAAAAATCACTCAGGCTGTTATTTCACGGTCTTTTTTGGTGCCACGGTGGAACGGCGCAGCCGGTGTTCACCCAGGAACAGCAAAATAGGCGCGGCGATGAAGATGGAGGACGAGGTGCCGACCACAATGCCGAACAGCATGATCCAGGCAAAGCCGGAGAGCGCCGAACCGCCGAACAGCGCCAGCGGCAATGCCGCCAGAAACACGGTGCCGGAGGTGCCGAGGGTTCTGTTCAACGTCTCGTTGATCGAGAGGTCGATCAGATCGCGCAGATTCATCGTTTTATACTTGCGCAGGTTTTCCCGCACCCGGTCATAAACCACCACCTTGTCGTTGGTGGAATAGCCGATGATGGTGAGAATGGCAGCGATGGTCACGAGATCGAACGGAATCCGTGTGATGACCATGAAGCCGATGGTTTTGGTGGTGTCCAGAATCAGCGTGACAACCGCACCGACCGCGAATTGCCATTCGAACCGGAACCAGATGTAAAGCAGGATCATCACGAAAGAGAGGCCCAGCGCCTCCAAACCCTGAGCGAAAAGCTGGTTGCTGACCGAGGCGCCCACCGCCTGGGTAGATTGGATTACCGCCCCAGGCGCGGCCTTTTCCAGCGCGGCCTGCACCTCGCCAATCGCGGTTTGTGTCGCGGCGGCGGTGCTGCGGCTTTCCAGGCTGATCAGCACTTCATTGCCCTGGGTGCCAGCCGATTGCAGTGCTGCATCTGCCAGCCCGGCCCCGGCGAGAGCTGAACGCAGGCCAGAGAAATCTGTTTTTTGTGGCGTTTGGACCTGCAACACCACGCCGCCTTTAAAATCCAGGCCCAGGTTGAGGCCAGGGTGGAAAAACAGCACCACCGAGGCGAAAGACAGCACCGCCGAGGTGATGAGCCCGGCGAATCGGCCGTTCATGAAGCGGATCTTGGTTCCGTCCGGGACGAAGCGGAAAGCGGGTCTGTAGAACATGGGGCGGGTCCTAGACGGGCAGGGCAGCGGGGCGGCGCGCGGCGTACCAGCGCGAGGTGATGAGGCGCACAACCACCGTAGCGGTGAACATGGTGGTGATGATGCCCGCACAGATGGTGACGGCAAAGCCGCGCACTGGCGGTGAGCCGAAGATGAACAGCGTGATATGCGCCAGTAGTGTGGTTACGTTGGAATCGATGATGGTGCCGTAAGCGCGCTTATACCCGGCTTCCAGCGCCGCCAGAGGTTTGCGGCCGTTTTTCACTTCCTCGCGTACGCGCTCGTTGATGAGAATATTCGCATCCACCGCCATGCCGAGGGTGAGCAGGATACCCGCCATGCCAGGCAGGGTAAGGGTGGCGCCCATGACCGACAGGATGGCCAGCATCAGCACCAGATTGGCGATGAGTGCCACGTTAGCGAACCATCCGAACAGCCCGTAGAACAGCGCCATGAAGAAAAGCACGAACCCAAACCCAACCGCCAGCGAAATGGCGCCCGCCCGGATGGCATCGGCCCCCAGCTCAGGCCCCACGCTCTGTTCTTCAACAATATTCAGGGGCGCGGGCAGGGCGCCTGCGCGCAACAGCAAAGCGAGATCGGTGGCCGATTGGGCGGTAAAATTGCCGGAGATCTGACCCTGGCCGCCGGTGATTGGCTCACGGATGACCGGGGCTTCAATGATCTTGCCGTCCAGCACGATGGCGAACAATTTGCCTACATTGGCGGCGGTGGTGTCGGCAAACTCCCGCGAGCCAACGGCGTTGAGCGTAAAGTTCACCACCCATTCGCCGGTTTGCGGGTCGGTGCTGGCCTGGGCGTTGGTGAGGCTGGCGCCGTCCACGGCCACTTCGGTTTGTACCGCGAGCTGCTGGGCAGGGTCGCTGGACATCGGCAGCCATTCATCACCCAGCGGGGCTGGCTGGCCTGGTGCGGCGCTGGAATCGACCATCTGGAAGGTCATATGCGCAGTGGTGCCGATCAGTTTTTTTACCCGGCCGGGGTCAGAGATGCCGGGGAGCTGCACCACGATCTGATCCTGGCCCTGGCGCTGGATTTGCGGGTTTAGCACGCCTGAGCCGTCGATACGGCGCTGGATGATGGTGATGGCTTGCTGCACGGCTTGCGTGTTGCGCGCGGTTTGTGCCTGGGCGGGGATGGAAAGGGCGATTGAACCATCCGGCAGTTGCGTCACGGCAAGGCTGGGCGTGGGGGAATTGGGCAGGTAGGTGATGAGGCCCTGCAACGCCTGCAATGCCTGGGTGGCCTGGCCGTCCAGCGGGGTTAACAGCACCTGGTGCGTGGCAAGGTCCGCGTGCAGGTCTTTATACCCAAGCCCTGCTTTTACGAGCGTCTGCCGCGCCTGGCCCACCAGCGAGTCGAGATCCTGCTTTTGGATTGCATTCGTGTCGATCTGCAAAAGCAGATAGGAGCCGCCTTTCAGGTCCAGGCCCAGATGCACCTGGTTCCAGGGCATGAAGCCTGGCCACCAGCCCGGCCGTGCCCACAGATTGGGCAGGCTGAGCAGCACCCCAAGCCCGCAGACGAGCAGGACACCGAATGTTTTCGCACGGCTGAAATAAAGCAACGCGGGCTCCAAAAAATGCCAAACCGCTTGCCGTATGGCGGGCCAAAGCGTTGCGCGCAACCCCGGAGCAGAATAGATCGCTAAAGATATGAGTAAGCGTTTGCAGGTGGGGTTGATCGGGGCGGGGCATTTTGGCCGCTACCATGCGTTGAAACTGGCCGGTGCGGCGCGCGCGCAGTTGGTTGGGCTGGCGGACCCCAACCCCGCCCGCGCCAAGGAGGTGGCCTGGGAAGCCGGCTGTCCGGTGAAATCGGTTGATGAGATTCTGGCGCAAGCGGAGGCGGTGATTATCGCCGCTCCGGCGGAGTATCATTACGAGCACGCGGCGCGCGCCTTGGCTGCGGGCAAGCATGTGCTGGTGGAAAAGCCCATCGCCGCGACGCTGGACCAGGCGGATGAGCTGATCGCCCTGGCGGCGCGGGCGGGGGTGGTTTTGCAGGTGGGGCATCTTGAGCGGTTTTCAGCCGCACACGGGGCGCTGGCCAGCCGCATGGGAAGGCCGCTTTACATAGAGGCGGTGCGAATCGCCCCGTTCAAACCGCGCGGCACCGATGTCTCGGTGATCCTGGATTTGATGATCCACGATCTTGATCTGATCCTCACCCTGGCCGATTCGGAGGTGATGAGCGTGGACGCGGTAGGCGCGCCCGTGGCCAGCACGTTTGATGACATCGCCAATGCGCGCATCCGTTTCGCCTCCGGTGCGGTGGCGACAATCACCGCCAGCCGCATCTCGCTGAAAACCGAACGCAAGATGCGGATTTTCTCGCAGACCGGTTATCTGACCGTGGATTTCTCGGCGCGTAAGCTCACTTTGGTGGGGCGGGGCATCGGCACCAAGGTGCCGGGCTTCCCCGAATTCGGCATTGAGCAGGCGGGCTGGCAGGACCATGACGCACTCTCCGCCGAACATGAGGCGTTTTTCGATTCCTGCCTGGACGGGGCGAAGGTGCTGGTGGACGGGCTGGCGGGCAAGCAGGCTCTGGCGGCGGCGCTGATGGTCAGCGCCTCGATTGCCGAAAGCCGGGCGATGGCCGAGGCGAGCGGGCTGATTCCGAAATTTCCTGAAGTTTAGCGCATTTTGGATTTTATGTGGATGCGATCGCCATCCACGGAAAAATGTCCATAGCCATGATGGTGCAGCATTGGCGCGTCCTTGAGTTTTGGATTTTCC
>JAGWZS010000090.1 GCA_018971905.1 Rhodospirillales bacterium
ATCCGCCGCACCAGCGCGCGCGGTGGTGACGAAATCCACCAGGATGAAATTCGCCTCGGATGGGGTCACACGCAGCCCGGCCTGTGTCAGGCGCTCGGCAAGGCGGCGGCGTTCAGCGCTGTTGTGGGCGCGGCTCATCTCCAGCCAGCCAGGCTCCGCCAGCGCGGCGATACCCGCCGCTGCGGCGAAATTATTGACGGGAAAGGGCGGGCGCACGCGGTTCAGTACGTCCACAATCGCAGGCGGGGCATAGCCCCAGCCCAGCCGTGCGCCGCCCATGCCGAAAATTTTAGAGAAGGTGCGGGTCATCACCGTGTTTTCGCCTGCATCCACCAGCTTCACCCCGGCATCGTAATCCGCGCGCTCCACATATTCAGAGTAGGCGGCATCGAGCACCAGCAGCACATGCGCCGGCAGGAGGTTGCGCAGCCGTTCCATCTCGCCTTGGCCCAGCATTGTGCCGGTGGGGTTGTTGGGGTTGGCGATGAACACCATCCGCGTGGCGGGAGACACCAGCGCCAGAATTGCGTCCACATCCGTGGTGAGGTCTTTCTCCGGCGCTTTCAGCACAGTGCAGCCGGCGAGCCTGCCGGAAATCTCGTAAATCGAGAATCCGTGCTCGCTCATGATCAGTTCCGTGCCCGGCCCGCCATAGGATTGGATGAGCAGGGTCAGAATTTCATCCGAGCCATTGCCGCAGACGATCCGTTCCGGGTCGAGGCCAAATTTGGCGCCGATGGCCTGGCGCAGTTTCAGCGCGCCGCCATCGGGGTAGCGGTGCATGGCGGCCCCGGCCCCGGCAATGGCTTGCAGCGCCCCTGGCGGCGGGCCGAACGCGCCCTCGTTGGAAGAAAGCTTGGTGGGTGTCTCAAACCCCGCCAGCTTTGATTCGCCGCCAACATAGGCGGCCACGGAGAAAATCTCCGGCCGGGGAACGGGCTTGCTCACCTCAGTTTGTCTCGCTGATTGGAATTGCATAGCCCCCAGCCACCTGCGGTGGTGCATCCAGCCCTGTAATGGCGGCAAGGCGCGGGTCGGCGTCACTCACCAGCCCTTCTACCTCAACCAGCACCAGCAGCCGCGAATCACCAGGCAGGCGTTTTACCCAAAGAGAGCCGGGCGTGAATCCCGCCGCGGCCACCTGCTCGATAATTCTGGTGCGGGACGAATCGGTATTGAAGCTGAGCAGGATCAACCCGCGGTCATTGCCGCTGGCATCTGGCGGCATGGCAGCCACCACATAGGCTTCACCCACGGGCAGTCCCTCTGCCCGGTGCGTCCAGAACGGAATTCTGGCGATGATGTAGAGCCGCACCTGCCCATTGGCGGCCAGCATCGGCCACCAGCCACCATTTGCGTCGTCCCCCTCGGCCAGCGGTGGCAGCACGGCAAGCTGGGCGCCGCCTTCACGCGTCAGGTCTGCCAGGGTTTGTGAGGGGCTGTGGTGGCGGCGCACCGGGGTGAGCGGGCCGAAATGCTCGCGGGCCAGGGCAAGCCGGGTTTCGGCGCCTTCGCCATCGCACACCGCCATGGTTTGCCCGCCTTCGATGATAAGCGCCGCACCAAACATCTCCCGCCAGATGCGCACAACGGCCTGCGCGGGCCAGGCGCCCTGGTGGCGGGCCAGCAGGCGGCGCAGGATAATGGCTTCCCGCCCGGGGCGGATCTTGATGCCTGTCTTGCCGCCTTCTGATGCCACGCTTTCCACCACCTTGGCGCGCTGCATCAGCAGGTCGTGAATCTGGTCGTCGATCCCGTCGAGTTCTGCGCGCAATTCGGCCAGGCGCGAGGCTGGGGGGGAGAGGTCGTTCATTGCGGCGTTAGATACCTCATCACAAGCCGCCGCGCCATGCCGTATCAAAGCGTAGCCCTTCCATACGGTGATGGGGATTGCACCATGGGGTTCGCCAGCGCATATGCCCTGATCAGGATGGACCAGCCCTCGGCCAGCACGGATTTTCCGCACCAAAGCGTGACCTTCCCTGAGGGGGTAGCGCTGGATTGCGGCCGCGTGCTGCCCAGCGTGACCGTGGCCTACCGGACCTATGGCACCCTCAACGCGGATAAAAGCAACGCTATTCTTATTTGCCACGCCCTCACCGGCGACCAGTACGTGGCCGAACAGAACCCAGAAACCGGCCGCCCGGGCTGGTGGAGCAGTGTGGTGGGGCCGGGGGCGGCGATCGACACCGGAAAATATTTCGTCATCTGTGCCAACGTATTGGGTGGCTGCATGGGCTCCACTGGGCCGCGCTCACCACATGCGGAAAAACCCGGCGCGCTGTGGGGCACGGATTTTCCCGTTATCACCATCGACGATATGGTGCGCGTGCAGAAGCGGCTGGTGGAGCATTTCGGCATCAAGAAGCTGTTCGCGGTTGTTGGCGGCTCCATGGGCGGTATGCAGGTGCTCTCCTGGGCGGTGCAGTTTCCGGAAATGGTGTTCGCCGCCGTGCCCATTGCCACCGCCTATTACCATTCGGCGCAGAATATCGCGTTTCACGAGATCGGCCGGCAGGCGATCTTCGCTGACCCGTGCTTTCGCCATGGCAATTACTGGGCCGAGGGCGTGCGCCCGGAGCGCGGCCTTGCCGTGGCACGGATGACAGCGCATATCACCTATGTCTCCGAGGAGGCGCTAACGCGCAAATTCGGCCGCAAGCTGCAAAATGCCGAGGGGCTTTCCACGCTGGGCGAGCAGTTCGCGGTGGAGAGCTATCTGCAATATCAGGGCAGTTCCTTCGTGCAGCGTTTTGATGCGAATTCCTATCTCACCATCACCAGGGCGACAGATCTGTTCGACATGGCGGCCGAACATGGTGGTGCGCTGGCCGACGCCTTTCGTGGTGCGAAGGCGCGGTTTCTGCTTGTCTCGTTCTCGTCAGACTGGCTCTTTCCCACCGCGCAGTCGCGCGCCATTGCGCGGGCGCTGAACCACGCGGCGGTGAATGTGTCCTTCGTGGAGGTGCAGTCCGACAAGGGGCACGATGCCTTCCTGCTGGATGAGCCGGATTTCCACGCCACGCTGCGCGGGTTTCTTGCCGGCTGCGCGGCCCATGCGGGGCTTGCATGAGCGGGGAGAAGAAGATTCGCGTTGACTTGGCATTGATCGCCGGAATGGTGCAGCCGGGCTCGCGGGTGCTGGATGTGGGCTGCGCTGAAGGCCAACTGATCGAGCATCTCACCAGGGTGAAGAACTGTGACGCACGCGGCATCGAGATTGACATGGAAGAGGTGCAGCGCGCCATCGCCCATGGGCTGCCGGTGATGCAGGGCGATGCCGATACCGAGCTGGTAACCTACCCGGACCATGCGTTCGATTACGTGGTTCTCTCACGCACGCTGCAGGCGGTGGAAAAGCCGCGCGAGGTGCTGCGCCAGATGTTGCGCATTTCCACCCATGCCATCGTCTCTTTCCCGAATTTCGGGCACTGGAATCTGCGGCTGCAATTGCTCACGCGCGGGCGTATGCCAATGACGGCCGGCTGGAACCGCATGTGGTATGAAACGCCGAACATCCATCCCTGCACCATCAAGGATTTTTTCGCCCTGTGCGAAATGGACGGCTATGTGGTGGAGGATTGGCTGGCGGCGGACGAGCAGGGGCTGCGCACGCCGTGGCGGCGCTCGCAGCGGCTGGCTAATCTGTTTGGTGAACAGGGGCTGTTTCTGCTCCGCAAGGCGTAACGCGCGCGGCGGCCTGCTTCAGCGGCTGTCCACCAGCATCACTGGTGTCACGCGTACCTGGGCGATGCCCGCGCTCATAATCCCCAGCTCCTCGGCAGCGCCTTCTGAAAGGTCCAAAATCCGCCGCCCGTGCGGCATGCAGTCATCCACTCGCACCACAATTGATCGACTCGTATCATCCAGCAGTGCCACGCGCACGCGGGTGCCAAGCGGAATGGTGTGTGAGGCGGCGGTCATGCCCATGCCAGTGAAACGGTCGCCGGTGCAGGTGCGGTGCAGGCCAGGGCCAGCCGTGTACCAGGAGGCGGTGCCGGTCATCGCCGGGCCATCTGCCACCAGCTCGGGTGCCTGCGGTGGCGGGGCGGGAAGGGAAACCGGGGCCGGAGCGATGCTGGCCTGAGGTGCCACAACTGGCTGGGTGGCGCAGGCAGAAAGCAGGCCAGCGAGCGAGGCCGCTGTTAAAAGGGGAGATAAGGCGCGGGCCGTCCGGCAAAGCTGAGGGGCGGTCAGTTCCATGAATTCTTTGTTAGGCACAATTGAGGCAATTGCATGGCACAGCCCGGGCTGTGCCACCTGAATCGCGCGCCGCCGCACCCCGTGTGGGGGGTAAGATTTTACCTTTCGAGACAACCGGCCTAATTAAGGAAAACGCTTGTTTTCTGGAGACGTTACCATGCCCGCCTATCGTTCCCGTACCACCACCCACGGCCGCAACATGGCCGGCGCCCGCGGGCTGTGGCGCGCCACGGGCATGAAAGACTCGGATTTCGGCAAGCCGATCATCGCCGTGGTGAACAGTTTCACCCAGTTCGTGCCCGGCCATGTGCATCTGAAGGATCTCGGCCAGCTGGTGGCCCGTGAGATTGAGGCGGCAGGCGGCGTGGCCAAGGAATTCAACACCATCGCGGTGGATGACGGCATCGCCATGGGGCATGACGGGATGCTCTATTCTCTGCCCTCGCGCGAGCTGATCGCGGATAGCGTTGAATATATGGTCAACGCCCATTGCGCGGATGCGATGGTGTGCATCTCCAATTGCGACAAGATCACCCCGGGCATGTTGATGGCCTCGCTGCGGCTGAACATCCCCTCCGTATTCGTCTCCGGCGGGCCGATGGAGGCCGGCAAGGTGGTGGTGAAGGGCGCCAAGCGCGCGTTGGACCTGGTGGATGCCATGGTCGTGGCTGCTGATGACAGCTACTCGGATGAGGAAGTGAAGGTCATCGAGCGTTCTGCCTGCCCCACCTGCGGCTCCTGCTCCGGCATGTTCACCGCCAATTCCATGAACTGCCTCACCGAGGCTTTGGGCCTCTCTCTGCCCGGAAACGGCTCCACCCTGGCCACGCATGCGGACCGTGAGAAGCTGTTCCGCGAGGCGGGGCACTTGATCGTGGATCTGGCTCGGCGCTGGTACGAGCAGGATGACGAAACCGCCCTGCCGCGCGGCATCGCCAGCTTCAAGGCGTTCGAAAACGCGATGAGCCTTGATATCGCTATGGGCGGCTCCACCAACACTGTGCTGCATCTGCTGGCCGCAGCCCAGGAAGCCGGGGTGGATTTCACCATGGCGGATATCGACCGGCTTTCCCGCCGTGTGCCGTGCCTGTGCAAGGTGGCCCCGGCGAAGAACGACGTGCATATGGAGGATGTCCACCGGGCAGGCGGCATCATGTCTATCCTGGGTGAGCTGGAACGCGCCGGGTTGCTCGACACTTCGCTGCCCACCGTTCATTCCAAAACTCTGGGCGAGGCGCTGAACCGCTGGGACATCACCCGCACCAATAGCGAGGAGGTGAAACATTTCTTCCGCGCCGCCCCTGGCGGGGTGCCCACCCAGGTGGCCTTCAGCCAGAGTGAACGCTGGGATGAACTGGATACCGACCGGCAAGGCGGCGTGATCCGCTCGGCTGAGCATCCGTTCTCGAAAGATGGCGGGTTGGCCGTGTTGTTTGGTAATCTTGCACCTGAAGGCTGCATCGTGAAAACCGCGGGTGTGGATGAGAGCATTCTCACCTTCCATGGCACCGCGCGGGTGTTTGAGAGCCAGGATGCCTCGGTTTCCGCCATTCTGAACGGCCAGGTGAAGGCGGGTGAGGTGGTGGTGATCCGCTATGAAGGGCCGAAGGGCGGGCCGGGGATGCAGGAGATGCTGTACCCGACCAGCTATCTGAAATCCAAGGGCTTGGGCAAAGCCTGCGCGCTGATCACCGATGGCCGTTTCTCCGGCGGCACCTCGGGGCTTTCCATTGGCCATGTTTCGCCGGAAGCAGCCGAGGGCGGGTTGATCGGGCTGGTGGAAACGGGCGATGAAATCATCATCGATATTCCCAACCGCGGCATCACGCTGAACGTACCGGAGGCGGTGCTGGCCGAGCGCCGGGCCGCGCAGGACGTCAAAGGATGGAAGCCCGCTGAGCCGCGCAAGCGCAATGTTACCCCAGCACTGCGGGCCTATGCGGCCATGACCACCAATGCCGCCAAGGGCGCGGTGCGGGATGTAAGTCAAGTTGAACGGTAAAGCCCAGAGGCTGCGATTTTATTCCTGTTCAGCCAGGCGGTTCTGCGCCTGGCTGACAAAACTGCCCGGCGGCACGGAGCGGGTAAGCCACACATTGCCGCCAATCACTGAATCCCGCCCCACGGTCACCCGGCCCAGAATCGTGGCGCCGGCATAAATCACCACGTTATCCTCGATGATCGGGTGGCGTGGCTCGCCTTTCACCAGCGCGCCGGTTGTGTCCTCGGTGAAGCGCTTCGCCCCCAGCGTCACATGCTGGTAAAGCCGTACATTCTCGCCGAGGATTGCGGTCTGGCCGATAACAACGCCAACACCGTGGTCGATGAAGAAATGCGGGCCGATCTGCGCGTCAGGGTGAATGTCGATGGCGGTTTCCGTTTGCGAAATACTGGCCAGCATTCGCGGAATCAGAGGTGCCCCGAGTTTTGAGAGCGCGTGCGCGATGCGATAATGAATTACCGCCCGCATACCAGGGTAGCAGAGCAGCACCTCGGCCAATGAGGCCGCAGCGGGGTCGCCACGATAGGCGGCCTTAAGGTCGCTCACCAGCGCGGTGCGCAGGGCGGGCAATTGCGCCGCGAAGTCCTGCACAATGTCGCACGCGGCGCAGTCGGCTTGCTCGAAACGGTTTTTATGTTCAGGCGCCAGCAGCAGCAATCCCCGGCGCACCTGTTCGGTCAGCGCGCCCAGGGTACGGCTGAGCGTATGGCCGACGTAATAATCGATTGTCTCATCGGTCAGGTTCGAGCAGCCGTAATGGCTGGGAAACAGGGCGGCGAGCAGCCCATCGCGGATCTGCATCAGTGTCGCGCGGCAGGGCAGTTCGCGCACATCGCCCTGGTGGCGGATTTTATGCGTTACCTCGCGGGAATGGCGCAGCCCGGCCACAATGGCATCCAGGTTCGAAACGCTGGTTTGCCCGCTGGCGGAGATTTCGGGAGTCTGGTCGTTGATACCCATGGCCTGAACCAGTCTGATGAATGTTCGCCAGCAGGCTAGAGCAAGCGCGCCGCCGCTGCAAACACGTTGTTTGCGGATTGGCCGGTTGGAAAGAAAACGAGAATGGCCTCTGCGCTCTACGGACGGTGGAAGAATTTAATGCGCCGGCGAAGGCAGGGAGCAAAACCGTCTAGAATTTTTCTTCTCCAAGCCGCTATGCTAAAAAATTCCCTCTTGAGCCGGTGCGCTGTGCCGGAGAAGAGAATTTTCGCGCCGGGCGCAGGG
>JAGWZS010000091.1 GCA_018971905.1 Rhodospirillales bacterium
AGTGCCGCCGCCAACAAGCCCGTGTGGTTTGCCTGCTGGGGCATTTCCTGGTTCTGGGCGCTGGGGGCAAGTGTTCTGGCTGCCTTTCCGGTGCTGGCCAAAGTGCGCCTGCACGCGGATGGCCATGTCGTCACCTTGATGCTGAGCGTGTTCGCGGTGGGGGTGGGGGTTGGTTCGCTCGCCGCCGCGCGCTTTGTGCGCGCGCGCAACCTGCTGCATTTCGTAATCCCGGCAGGGCTTGGCATGAGCCTGTTCATCGGCGATTTCGCGGTCTCGACGGCGCACCTGGCCGCGCCGGACGTGCCGGGTCTGCTGGCCCACGCGGCAGGCTGGCGGGCAATGGCGGATCTCACCCTCACCGCCATCTGCGGCGGGCTGTTCTCCGTACCATTCTATGTGCTGCTGCAGGCCAGCGCCGCGCCGGCGGAACGCGCGCGCATGGTGGCCGCCAATAATGTGCTGAACGCAGCGGCAACGCTGCTGGCCGGTGGGGTGGAAGCCTTTGCCTATGCGCGGGGCACTGGCCCTGGCGCCATCCTCGGCATCACAGCCTTGTTGAACCTGCTGGCAACGGGCTGGGTCTGGCGGGCGGCGCCCGCACAGGCCCCAAAATAAAAAGCCCCGCGCAAGGCGGGGCTTTTTATTGAAAAATCGAGCCTTAGTCTGCGCTGATGGTCGAGACCTCGGGGCCCTTGGAACCCTGGACAACGCTCATCCGCACGGACTGGCCTTCCTGCAGCGGGGCAATGCCCGCCGCTTCCAGCGCCGTGGCGTGCACAAACACATCCTTGCCGCCGCTTTCCGGGCTGATGAAGCCGAAGCCCTTGGTGGCATTGTACCATTTCACGATGCCGGTCATTTCCACTGCAGGGCCGGAGGCCTGCTGGCGCGGGGGGCGCGGGGCACGCGGACGGTCGAAGCCACCGCCGCCCTCACGGCCGAAACCACCACTGCGCGGCGGTGGCGCGTCACCCTCGGTTACGGAGATCACCTGGTCCACCTGGCGGCCTTTATGGTTCTGGCCAATGCGAACCTGCAGGATCGACCCCGGCGCAACGGCCTGGAAACCGGCATTTTGCAGGGAATTGGCGTGCAAGAACACATCACCCGAGCCGTCAGCCATTTCAACGAAGCCGAAACCTTTCTCGGCGTTGTACCATTTCACCGTGGCCTTGGCTTCAGGCCCACTGGGGGCGGCGCCACCAAATCCCGAAAAAGCCGACGGGAAAGAGGGGGCATTGCCGTAGAAATTGTCGTCATCAAAGCCGCGACGGCGGTTCTGCCGCTGGCGGTCGTTCTTCGGGGGTCGCACTATAAAAACTGTCCTTTAAAAGACTTCAGGGCACCAGGCCTAGGCCAAGCGCCGATAGCATAGGCCACGCTGTGGCGGCCATCAATCCCGAAATGCAGCCCATATAATGGCAAATCGACTAAAATACCGGCCATTTTCGCATAATAAGGCGCCGCTGCCATGCTTTTTGCGGGGGCCTGCGCATCTGCCCGGCTAAAGTGCCGCTTGTTACCCAGGCGGCCAGCCCGTAAGAGCCGCATCCATGCCCTTTCCTGTCACCAATGCCAGCCTTGCCCGTGCCCTTGCCCAACGCGGCTATGCCGAACCCACCTCGGTGCAAAGCGCCGTTCTCGCCCCCGAAACCGAAGGGCGGGACCTGCTTGTGTCCGCGCAGACCGGTTCCGGCAAAACCGTTGCCTTTGGGCTGGCCTTGGCCAGCACCGTTCTGGGCGAGAACGAAGCCATGCCCGCCACACAGGCGCCGCTGGTGCTGGTGATTGCCCCCACGCGGGAGCTGGCCTTGCAGGTGCACGCGGAGCTCACCTGGCTTTATGAATTCGCCGGCGCGCGCATTCTCTCCTGCGTTGGCGGCATGGATGCGCGGCGTGAAGCCAGGCTGCTGGCTCAGGGCTGCCATTTTGTGGTTGGCACGCCAGGGCGGCTGAAAGACCATATCGAGCGCGGCAACTTGCGCCTTTCCGAGTTGGAGGCCGTGGTGCTGGACGAGGCGGATGAGATGCTCGACCTCGGCTTCCGCGAGGAGCTGGAATTTATCCTCAGTGCCGCGCCAGAGGGCCGCCGCACCCTGCTGTTCTCCGCCACCATCGCGCGCGAGATCGCGGCCCTGGCCCGCACCTACCAGCAGAACGCCCTGCGGATTGACACCGTGGCCGCCAACCAGCCGCACGCGGACATTGAATACCGCGCCGTGCGCGTGGTGGCGCATGAGCTGGAAGCCGCCCTGGTGAACATTCTGCGCGCGCAGGACAGCCGGGCCCTGGTGTTTTGCGCCACGCGCGACAATGTGCGCACCCTGCACGCAAACCTCGTGGCCAGGGGCTTCACCGCCGCCGCGCTTTCCGGCGAGCTTTCCCAGGCTGAGCGCAACGCTGCCCTTTCCGCCCTGCGCGATGGCCGCGCCCAGGTGTGCATCGCCACCGATGTGGCCGCGCGCGGACTGGACCTGCCGGATCTCGATCTCGTCATCCACGCGGATTTGCCGACCAACAAGGCCACCTTCCTGCACCGCTCCGGCCGCACCGGCCGCGCCGGGCGCAAGGGCGTTTCTGTGCTGCTGGTGCCGCACATGCGCCGCCGCCGGGCTGAGATGCTGCTGCGCGAGGCCAATGCCAACGCCATCTGGGTGGACCCGCCCACGCCAGAGGACATCCGAGCCAAGGATGAGGAGCGGCTGCTAAACCACCCTTTGCTTGGCGAAACACCAGACGAAGCCGCCCTGGCCCTGGCCGCCCGGCTGCTGGAGCGTACCGCGCCGGACGTGATCGCCTCGGCTTTCGTGAAGCTGGCGCAGGCGCATCTGCCCACCCCGGCGCACGTGACCATTCTGCCGCCAGAACCAGCCGCCCGCCCCGCCCGCGCCCCGCGCGCCAGCACCAGCCACGGCCCTGGCCCCAGCCCGCGCGCCACGGTGAGCAACGGCACCTGGTTCCGCCTGGCGCTGGGCCGCAAACAAAATGCAGACCCGCGCTGGCTGGTGCCGCTGATCTGCAAGGCAGGCGGTATCACCAAGCAGGAGATCGGCAGCATCCGCATCTTCGACCGTGAAACGAAGTTCGAGATTGCCCCGCACGCGGCGCAGGCTTTTGCTGCATCCGCCGCCGCCCAGGGCGAAGCGCAGATTCAACCGGCATCTCCACCCGGCAGCGCCCCGCCGCGCCCGCATTTTGATGGCCCGGCCAAACCCGCCTTCAACAAACAGAAAGGCCCGGCCAAACCGCACGCCGCCAAGCCCTACGCCGCCAAACACGATGGCAAATTGAACGAGCAGCAGCGCCGCCGCCGCAACAAGGCCGGGAAGCCCTAGATCAGGAAACGCCCGGTGAGTAGTGCCGCAGCAAGGCCACCAGCCGGCCCTGCACGCGCACGCGCTCAGGCGGGAATATCCGTGTTTCATAGCGCATATTCGCAGGTTCCAGCGCGATGGACTGGCCCTTGCGCCGCAGCCGCTTCAACGTCACCTCGTTCTCATCCACCAGCGCCACGATGATCTGGCCGTTGTCGGCGGTCTCGCCCCGGCGGATGATCACGGTATCGCCATCCAGAATTCCGGCTTCGATCATCGAATCTCCCTCAACCGTGAGGGCGAAATGCTCGCCGCCGCCCAGCATGGAGACCGGCACTTCGATCGATTCCTCATTGTCGCGCAGCGCCTCGATCGGCAGGCCAGCAGCAATTTTGCCGTAAAGCGGCAGGGAAACCGCGCCCGCCTCTGGAGCATCGGCGCGCAACCCGGCCAGCCGTGGGCCGAAATTGCCCTGGATCACGTTGGGCGCAAAGCCATTGCCCCCGTCCGGCCGGAGGCTGAGGTCCTGCGGCAGGCGGGTGACTTCCAACGCCCGCGCCCGGTGCTTGTGGCGGCGCAGGAACCCGCGCTCCTCCAGTGCTGAGATCAACCGGTGAATGCCGGATTTTGAGCGCAGGTCCAGCGCTTCCTTCATTTCCTCGAAGCTGGGGCTGCAACCTGTCTCGCGCAAATGCTTATCGATGAATAATAGCAGCTCATGCTGCTTTGGGGTGAGCATCAGGCATCTCCGGGCAGAGGCGGTGGGGAACAAAACGCCAACACGGAATGTTCTAGTTTGGTTCTTGTTTTCGCGTCAAGCGCGTTATGCTGCGCCCAACGGCAGAATCTCGACAACATCCCCCGCCTCGGCCGCCGGCGCGTGTGGTGCCCGGCGGATCAGCGCCCCAGCCCCGGCCAGGGCGCGCAGCATTCCGGAATCCTGCACCGGCAGCGGGGTGACAACCCAGCCCGTGCCATCCTCGCCCAGCACGGCGCGCACATAATCCTCCCGCTGGTCGTTGGCTTTCATCGGCGTGCCCAGTCGCGCCCGCTCCAGCCGGGGGGCTTTCGGCGGCAACCCGCTCAGCACCATCACGGCACCCGCCAGAAACAAGGTGGCGCATACATAAGCCGAGACCGGATTGCCCGGCAGCCCCAGCACCGGCATGGCGTTCACGCTGCCAAAAATCAGCGGCTTGCCCGGGCGCATGGCGATTTTCCAGAAATCCAGAGCGAAGCCTTGTTGCGCAAGCCCTGCCTGCACGAGGTCATGCGCACCCACGCTGGCGCCACCGGTGGTCACCAGCAGGTCTGCCCCGCGCGCGGCTTCAGCACCCGCCGCCACCGCGCCCTCGGTATCGCGCGCGATCGGCAGCAGCAGCGGCTCCCCACCATGGGCTGCCACAAATGCCGCCAGCATCGCCGCGTTGGAATTGGCGATGCCGCCAGCCTGCACCGGTTCGCCAGGCAGGTTGATCTCATCACCCGTGCACAGTATCGCCACGCGCGGCTTGCGGCGCACGCAAAGCCAGGGGTGCCCCGCCGCACCCGCCACGCCAATATCGCGTACCGAAAGCCGCCGCCCGGCTGGAATCACTTCATCGCCCGCGGAAAAATCCCCGCCCCGGCGGCGAATATGCCGCCCCGCCGCCACGGGCTCGTTCACCTGCACGGCCGTTTCGCTGGCGGTGGCGTTTTCCTGAATCAGCACCGTATCCGCGCCGTCGGGAATCACGCTGCCGGTGAAAATCCGCACGGTTTCGCCAGAGCCCACGCGCCCGGCGAAGGGATGCCCCGCCGGCGCCTCGCCGATCAGCCGCAGGCTGGTGCCCGGCTGCATATCCGCCGCGCGCACGGCGTAGCCATCCATCGCCGAAACATCCGCCGGCGGCATGCTCAGGCGCGCCAGCACCGGCCGCGCCAGCACCCGCCCATGCGCCTGGGCCAGCCCCACCATTTCAGCCGCCACTGGTTTCAACCCGGCGGCAATCCGCGCCCGGGCTTCCTCAACGCTGATCATGGCGCCGAAAACTCTCCACTCTTGCCGCCGGTTTTGCGGGTAAGGCGCAGCGCCTCGATCCGCATCGTCTTATCCACGGCCTTCACCATGTCGTAGATGGTCAGCGCCGCCAGGCTCACCGCCGTCAGCGCCTCCATCTCCACCCCGGTACGCCCGGTGGTACGCGCCGTCGCGGTTATCTCCACCGCATCCTGTGTTACTATCAGATCGATATTAACCGCATCCAGCGGCAGCGGGTGGCAGAGCGGAATCAGCTCCCCGGTTTTCTTCGCGGCCATGATGCCCGCGATACGCGCCGCCGCCAGCACATCGCCCTTGGCGGCTTGGCCGGTTTGAATCAGCGCGGCGGTCTCAGGCTTCATCACCACCCGGCCCTTGGCCTGCGCCTCACGCGTGGTGATGGGCTTGGCCGAAACATCGACCATGCGCGCCGCACCATCCGCGCCGATATGGGTTAGCCCGCTCATGCGCCCAGCAGCGCGCGCACGGCCGCGCCCACATCCTGCTCACGCATCAGGGATTCACCAACCAGGAACCCCTGCACGCAAACCTTGCGCAACCGCTCGACATCCGTATTCGTCCTGATGCCGGATTCAGAGATCAGGAATTTATTCGGCGGGCTCATGGCGGAGAGCATTTCCGTCACCCCAATATCCGTCACCATTGTTTTCAAATTGCGGTTGTTGATGCCGAGCAGCGGCGTTTGCAGCGGCAGCGCGCGCTCCAGCTCTTCCTCGTTATGCACTTCCACCAGCACGTCCATATCCAGCGCCCTGGCCAGCCCCTCCAGGTCACGCGCCTGGCTGTCCTCCAGCGCCGCCATGATCAGCAGGATGCAATCCGCCCCCATCGCCCGGCTTTCATAAATCTGGTACTCGTCCAGCATGAAATCCTTGCGCAGCACCGGCAATTCCACCGCTGCCCGGGCCGCACGCAGATGCGCTTCAGTACCCTGGAAATATTTTTCGTCGGTCAGCACGGAAAGGCAGGCCGCGCCTGCCGCCTCATAAGCGCGCGCGATCGTCTCGGGGTTGAAATCCGCCCGGATCAGCCCGCCCGAGGGCGAGGCTTTCTTGATCTCGGTAATCAGCCCCGGCCGACCCGCCGCCGATGCATCCATCAGCGCCCGGCCAAAGCCGCGCGTTTTGCCGGCGTCGCGAATCTCGGCCTTTAAATCCTCCAGCGGCTTCGCGGCCTGCAGCACCGCAATCTCGGCGCGCTTATCGGCGCAAATCTTCGCCAGGATGTCGTCAACCATCATGTTCATCTCTGCTCTCCGGAGAGGCTCTTCAACCGTTCAAAAACTGCCAAGGCCGTACCTTCATCAATCGCCCTCGCCGCCAGGGCCGCACCCTGCGGCAGCGCATCCGCCCGCCCGGCCACCACCAGGGCCGCGGCAGCGTTCAACAGCACCGTGTCACGGTAGGCCCCCGCCGTGCCACGTAGCAGGGCCAGCAGGGCAGCGGCATTATAGGGCGCATCCCCGCCTTGCAGCGCCGCCGCGGGCGCGGCGGTCAGCCCGGCATCCGCCGCGCACACCGTGAAGGATTTAATCTCGCCGCCAGCCAGCGCCACCACCTGGTTCTCACCGTCCAGCACCAGCTCGTCCATACCACCGCCATGCACCACCCAGGCGGCTTGCGTGCCAAGGTGGCGCAGCGTTTCCGCTACGGGGCGCGCCCAGGCCGGGTCATACACCCCCATCAGCTGGCGTTTCACTCCGGCGGGGTTCGCCATAGGGCCCGTGAGGTTGAAGATTGTACGCGTACCAAGCTCCACCCGCACCGGAGCCGCATGGCGCAGGGCCGGGTGGTGGCGGGG
>JAGWZS010000092.1 GCA_018971905.1 Rhodospirillales bacterium
GGCTCGCGCTTGGGCAGCTCCCCGCGCATGGGGAACTCCGTGCGCGGCAGAAACACGGTGGATTTATAATCGGTCAGCGAATCACTCATGGGAAACCATCACCAGGCGGTGGAAATTGACGCGGCAAAAACCCGTTTCAGGCCCGGGCAGGCGATATAATTCGTGCGGAATAGCCGGTCATGGCGCATTTATGCGGCCCCTCCCGGCAGAGCGTCAAGCATCTGGCGGGCATGGGCGGCATCCCGGGCAATCTGTGCCTTCAGCAGATCAAAGGAGGCGAATTTCTGCTCCTCGCGGAGAAAATGGCGCAGCTGCACGGAAAGCTCCTGGCCATAGAGATCACCTTCAAAGTCGAAAAAATACACTTCCAGCCGAAGCTCCGTGCCGCCCACCGTGGGGCGGGAGCCGATATTCGCAACCCCCTGCACCAACTTGGCCCCTATCTTGGCGGTCACGGCATAAACCCCGCGCTGCGGCTCCAAATGCCGCCCAAGCTGGATATTGGCGGTGGGAAACCCAATGGTACGGCCCTTTGCGTCGCCATGCACCACCTCTCCGCGTATGGAACAAGGCCGCCCCAGCAGCGCCGCCGCGCGCTCCGGGTAGCCATCCTGCAACAGGCGGCGGATGCGAGACGAGGAAACCGGCCCCTGCGCATCCGCAACCGGCGGCACAATGGAAAGCCCAATGCCCAGCGTCTCCGCCCGCGCGGCCAGAAACGCCACATCTCCTCCGCGCCGGTGGCCGTAGGCAAAATCCGCCCCGCAGGCGAGATGCACGGCACCAATGCCCTTGAACAAAATTTCCTGTACGAAGAATTCCGCCGAAAGATGCGAGAATTCGGTGTTGAACGGCAGCTGGTAGAGAATCTCCACCCCCAGCGCCTCCAGCGCCGCCGCGCGCTCTGCCGCCAGGGTCAGCCGGAAGGGCGGGTCCTGCGGGCGGAAATATTCACGCGGATGCGGCTCGAACGTGAGCACCGCGCGCGGTGCATCTGGCCTGGCGGCATGGGCAGCGCGCAGCACCGCCGCGTGGCCGGTGTGCACCCCATCAAAATTCCCCAAAGCCACGCTGGCGCCGCGTGCGCCGGGCGGCAGGGCCCGCCAGTCAGAATAAATCTTCATACCGCTGCTAAAGCCTCCACACTTGGCCTCTGGTCAAGGGTGCGGCACAACAAGCAAGAAAACAAATCCCAAGGGAGAATTGCCGATGCGGGGTTTCACGAAGGGCCTTGCTGGACTCGCCGTCTTAACCATTTTGGCCTGGCTGGGCCTTTGGCTTTATGCCGAAATGCGGCTGAAGCAGCTTGTCGCGGCCGAAATCAGCCGGGCCAATGCCTCCGGCACGGTGCAGATCAGCTATGACGCGCTCACCACCAGCGATTCGCCGCTTGTTGCCAGCGTGACCCTGGCCAACCCCAGCTGGACATCCCAGCCCACCCCCGGCGGCCCAACGGTAAGCCTGCGCGCCGCCAGCGTCGGTGCGCATATCGACCTGCTGGCCCCCCTGCTTTTGCATGTGGACATGCCGCTGAGCATCACCATCACCACGCCGGAAGCCTCTGGCGCGCTCACCTTCGCGGTGGCTGATATTACTGAAAATCTCTCGCCTTCGCTGTGGACCGGCAATACCAGCAACCCCATCACCGGCGGCGATGCGCACTTCGACGGCATCAACCTACTGGCCAGCAACGGCAGCCTGCAGGTGGCGCAAATCGACAGCCTTACCCTGCACGAGCTGCTGGACGCCACAGCCGGCCCAGGCGGCACAGCCATGTCGCTCACGGAAACGATGAACCATTTCCAGATCTCGCCCATCATCTCGCGGCTCATCAACCTGCCCTTCCACGGGCAAATCGCCTATCTCGGCTTTTCAATGCGGCTTTCCGGCCCGCTGGACTGGCAAAGCATGGCCCGGGGCATCGCAGCCCTGCCCCAGGGTGATGCGCGCGTGCACTTCATGCTGCAAAGCCTGCACCAATGGGCGCTGGCGGGTGGCAGCGGGCAAGCCAGCCTCTCCGCCAGCCTCGGCCCCAGCCAGTTTGCTGCCGCCGGCGGGATCAAATTCAACAATCAGGGCCAGCCATCCGGCACCGCCGCGTTTAGCGCCACCCATCTGGACGCCTTCACCGACGCCATCACCAGCGCCTATCCCGCCCTGCAAAATGGGGTAAGCCAATTTGAGGCGCGGTTCTCGCCCTATCTCTCCACCACCGATACCGGCGGACAGACCCTGACCATGAACACGGTCTATGGCCCGAACGGCATCGTTGTGAACGGCAGCAAAACAGGAAGCCTGCCGCCGCTGGACTGGAACAATCTGCTAAACCCGCCGCCCGCGCCGCCCACGGCACCGGGTGACGGCTCAGGCGCGGCAACGCCATAAAAAAGGGGGCCAACCGGCCCCCTTTTCATATTCCGGCACTTTATTGGGCCGCGGAGATCTTCGAGATCTGGTTCTGCATGGCGTTGAGCAGTGCGGAAACCTGGCCACCATTATCGGTGATCACCCCGGCATAATCATTGCGCGTGGTGATGCGCAGGGACGTGCCCGCCACAATCACGTCGATAATCTTCGGCTGCCCGGCATCATCCTCCACCACCCAGCCAACATCGGCGGGCGCCTTGCCGGGGGTGGTGATGGTGGTGTCCACCAGCACGTCATCGCCCTGCGGGGTAGCGCTGTTCACGTTGAAAGTAACGCCCTGATAAGCCTTGATCTGATAGGTGATGTTGTAGCTCAGGAGCTGATGGAACAACCCCTGAAACTGCTGCTTCTGCGCCGGGGTTGCCACATTGTTATAGCGGCCCAGCACATAGTCTCCCACCTGGTCCACGGCGACGATCTGATTAACCAGATCCCGCAATTGCCCGGCTTTCTGGCCTTCTGAGCCGCCGCCATTCACAATGGCGACCAGCTTGTCGCCAGACTGGGTGATGAAGTCCTTGGCCTGATCAGGTGTTAACGCCTGCGCGGCGCCGACCATGGCGGCCAGCAGAGGGGCCGAGGCAATGGCACTTAATATAATACGGCGGAAATGCATGGTTTTTCCTTTAAGGCTTACTGGGCTGGCTGTACCAATCTGGCCAGGTCCGGTTGTCACGTTGCTGAATCTGCTGCAATTGTGAGGCACGAGATTGGCGATAAAGGCTCCGGAATGTGGCATAAGGGTCCAGCGCCGTGGCCTTAATCTGGTCAATCGGCCCAATCAGCTCAGCGCGGGTGTTCACAAGGTGCAGCCCCGTTTCTGAATAGCCAAAAGCGCTCAGCGCCCCGCTGGCGGGCGCTGCCTCCATCGGCGTGGCAAACCATTCCACCGGCAGGTTCCACACATCGCGGGCGCTTGAGGGGCCAAACACGGGCAGGTAGAGATACGGCCCGGCAGGCACGCCCCAGGTGGCGAGCGTCTGGCCGAAATCGGTATCCGTCTCAGGGTAGCCCATGGCGGAGGCCGGATCGAAGATGCCGCCAATGCCAACGGTGGAATTCACCAGGAACCGCACCAGGGACGTACCCGCATCTCTCGGGTACCCCTCGGCCATGAAATTCAGCATCCGCGCCGGCTCATCGATATTGGAGGCAAAATCCCCCACATGATTGCGGATGCCCTGGGTGGTGATGTGCACATACCCCTCGGCGACCGGTTTCATGAAATAGGTGTCGAGCTTGTCGTTCACGGTGTAGAAAACCCGATTGGTGGGCTCCAGCGGGTCGTTGAGCTGCTGATACGCCTGATAATCCGCCGTATCGGACTTGGGCGGCGGCGTGGCACAGCCAGCCAGGGCCGTAGCCAGGGCGAGGCCCGGAACAGTCAAGGCCGCGCTTCTCATGAGGCGGCGTTTCAGCATCGTCATCATCATTCTCCTGACTTCCAGGCCAGCCCACGCGGCGGCACATCCAAAATGTGTGCGTCATTGCCGTTCCGTCAACTAGGCGGCCCAAGCTTCATTCTGCCTGTGGCCTCCTTGCCACTTGCTTAAACCCGCCCAGCCTGCCACCTAACCCCTCCACGGAGCTTGCAACATGACACATTCCCCTGTCCGACACACGCTGGAACGCTGGGCCGCGGGCGAGCGCATTGCCCCCCTGCCCGCGCGTGAGGGTGCGGAACCACCGGCCATCTCCTTCGAGTTCTTCCCGCCCAAGACCGAGGCACTGGAAACCCAACTCTGGCATTGCGTCGAGCGGCTGGCAACGCTGCGCCCGGCTTTCGTCTCCGTCACCTACGGCGCGGGCGGCTCCACGCAGGAGCGCACCCACGCCACCGTGCTGCGCATCGTGAAGGAAACCACCCTCACCCCGGCGGCGCACCTCACGTGCGTGGGCGCCACCAAGCAAGAGGTGAACGAGGTGGCGGAGCGCTACTGGCAGGCCGGGGTGAAGCATATCGTGGCCCTGCGCGGAGACATGCCGGGCGGCGTAGCCTATCAACCGCATCCGGGTGGTTACGCCTTCGCTGCGGATCTGGTGGACGGCTTGAAGAAGGTAGCAGATTTCGAGATTTCCGTGGCCGCCTATCCAGAAACCCACCCCCAGGCCGCAAGCCCCGAAGCTGACCTCGATAATCTGAAGCGCAAGCTGGATGCCGGGGCCACCCGCGCCATCACCCAGGTGTTCTTCGACAATGCCATTTTCCTGCGCTTTCTGGACCGTGCCTTGGCGGCAGGCATCAAGGCACCCATCGTGCCCGGCATTCTGCCCGTCACCAACTTCAACCAGATGAAGAAATTCTCCGAGGCTTGCGGCACCTCCGTGCCCAGCTGGATGGCTGGTATGTTTGAAGGGCTGGACGACGACGTGGAAACCCGCCGCATGGTGGCCGCCGCGGTGGCGGCGGAACAGGTGCGGCTGCTCCAGGCCAATGGCATCGATGAGTTCCATTTCTACACCCTCAACCGCCCGGACCTCACCTACGCCATCGCGCGTATTCTTGGCGTGAAGCCAGAGGCCCCCGCCGCTTGAGCGATTATCTGGCCGGGCTGAATGAGGCCCAACGCGAGGCGGTAGAGGCAACCGAGGGCCCGGTGCTGGTGCTAGCCGGTGCTGGCACGGGCAAAACCCGCGTGCTCACCACGCGCTTTGCCCATATCTTGCTCAGCCGCAAAGCCTTCCCCAACCAGATCCTCAGCGTGACCTTCACCAACAAGGCGGCGCGGGAAATGCGCGAGCGTGTGACCAAGATCATGGGCGGGCCGCAGGAAGGGCTGTGGCTTGGCACCTTCCATTCCCTCTGCGCGCGCATGCTGCGCCGCTGGGCGAACCGCGTGGGGCTCACCAGCAGCTTTTCGATTCTGGATACGGACGACCAGCTTCGCCTGCTCAAGCAAATCCTGGAAGCGGCGCGGGTGGATTTCAAACGCTGGCCGCCGAATGCGCTGATGGCGCAGATCCAGCGCTGGAAAGACAAAGGCTTCATGCCGGGCCAGATTCCGGCCGGTGAAAGCTCGGACTACGCGAACGGCCGCGCGGAGGAATTCTACGCATCCTACCAGGCCCGCCTGCGCCAGCTCAACGCCGTGGATTTTGGCGATCTGCTGATGCTGATGGTGCATCTGCTGAAAACCGATACCGAGGTGCTGGCGCATTATCACAGCACCTTCCGCTATATTCTGGTGGACGAGTACCAAGACACCAATCTGGTGCAATATTACTGGCTGCGCCTGCTGGCCCAGGGGCACAAAAATATCTGCTGCGTGGGCGACGACGACCAGAGCATCTATAGCTGGCGCGGCGCCGAGATTGAAAACATCCTGAAATTCGAACGGGATTTTCCGGGCGCGAAGATCGTCCGGCTGGAAGCGAATTACCGCTCCACCGCACCTATTCTTGCCGCCGCCTCGCATCTCATCGCGCATAACGAAGGCCGGCTTGGCAAAACCCTGCATCCTGGCCGCAAAGATGCACAGGGCGAGAAAGTTGAAGTGATCTCCTTGTGGGATTCCGAGGAGGAAGCCCGCACCGTGGGTTCGCGCATCGAATCGCTCTGGCGCTCCAGCCATTCATTGAACGAGATTGCGATTCTGGTCCGCGCGGGGTTCCAAACCCGCGCCTTCGAGGAACGCCTGCTCACCCTTGGCGTACCCTACCGCATCGTGGGCGGCCTGCGCTTTTACGAGCGGCAGGAAATCCGCGATGCCATCGCGTACCTGCGCGTGCTGGCGCAACCGGCGGATGACCTGGCCTTTGAGCGCATCGTGAATGTTCCCAAGCGCGGCGTGGGGGAAAGTGCCTTGCGCAACCTGCATGAAACCGCGCGCGCTACGAACCTTTCCCTGCATGACGCGCTGCTGAAGCTGGTTTCCGACGGCGGGTTCAAAGGCAAGCTCGGCACCACCTTGCGCGGACTCTCTGAGCAGTTCGAAGCCTGGCGCGAACTTCTTGCAGCCCAGGGCCCGGTGGCAGCGTTGGATGCGTTGCTGGAAGAGTCAGGCTACATCGCCATGTGGAAGGCGGATAAATCGCCCGACGCGCCCGGGCGTTTGGAAAACCTCAAGGAACTCTCCCGCGCTTTGGCGGATTTTGAAACCTTGGCCCAATTCCTGGAACATGTCGCGCTCGTGACCGAGGCGGAAACACAGGAAGATGGCGCGAAGGTCTCGATGATGACGCTGCACGGCGCCAAGGGGCTGGAATTCGACAATGTGTTTCTCCCCGGCTGGGAGGAAGGCGTGTTCCCCAACCAGCGCAGCCTGGATGAAGGCGGCAACAAAAGCCTGGAGGAAGAACGCCGCCTCGCTTATGTGGGCATCACCCGTGCCCGGCAACGCGCCATTATCCTGCACGCCGCTAACCGGCGTATCTACGCCAATTGGCAAAGCTCCATCCCCAGCCGATTTATAGACGAACTGCCGGAAGACGTGATCCGCCGCTCCGGCTCCGCCCAGCCGCAAAACGCCCGCCCTGCCCTTGCCGCCACGCAGTTCCCGGTGCAGTCCCGCCCCGCCCGTGCGAACAAAATCCCCGTCGGCGCCAGGGTGCTCCACCAGACATTCGGCTATGGCCGCGTCATCGCCGCTGAAGGCGACCGGCTGGATATTGATTTCGAGACATCAGGAGAAAAACGCGTGCTGGACCGTTTCGTGGAGCGCCAGAATGGCTGAGGAATTGCTGGACTGCGTCAGCCTGCG
>JAGWZS010000093.1 GCA_018971905.1 Rhodospirillales bacterium
GGCTCCTACGTGGAACGCGCCAAGGGCTGATTTTTTCCCGGGCCGCGATTGGGCCCGGGTTATGTTTTTCACTTGCCCGCTTCAGGCGGGCAATTCTTGTTTTTGGGATATTTCGCCATGATGCCACGCCTCTCCGCGCATATGACGGTGATGCACAACGCCGCCAACAAGGCGGCGAAGCGATTGCTGCGCGACTTCATGGAAGTTGAGAACCTTCAGGTCTCCGTGAAGGGGCCAGGCGATTTCGTTACCCAGGCGGATATGCGGGCCGAGCAGACGCTGCGCGAGGAGCTGGAGAAAGCCCGCCCAGGCTATGGCTTTTTGATGGAAGAAAGCGGCGCTTCGGGTTCCGACAAATGGGCCTGGCGGTGGATCGTGGACCCGCTGGACGGCACCACCAACTTCCTGCACGGCATCCCGCATTGGGCGATTTCCATCGCGCTGGAAAAACGCCTGGCCGATGGAAGCAGCGAAATTAATGCTGCGGCGATCTATTCGCCCGTGAACGGAGAGATGTTCTGGGCTGAGAAGGGCATCGGCGCGTATCTGAACGACAAGCGCCTGCGCGTTTCCGGCCGGCGGGAACTGCACACCGCCCTATTTGCCACCGGCATTCCTTTTGCCGCCACATCTTCCAGCAACCGGCTTGCCTTCGCCCGCACGCTGAGCGCGCTGATGCCCGCCACCGCTGGCGTGCGCCGCTTTGGTTCTGCGGCGCTGGACCTCGCCTGGGTCGCCGCTGGGCGGTATGACGGCTATTGGGAAATGGGCATCAAACCGTGGGATATAGCCGCGGGTATGCTGATTGTGCGCGAGGCGGGCGGTTATGCCACCGATGGCGACGGCAAGGACAATGTCGACGAGGTGGTGGTGGCGGGCAACCCGCATTTGCACCCCAAGCTGCTGGAGCTGGTGCAAGACGGTCTGGCGGCGCGGCGGGGTTGAGGCTAGGTTGCCGGAGTGAAAATTCCGCTCTGGCTCCCCTGTGTTTTGGCACTCATCCCGGCCCGCGGCTTTGCCCAGGTAACGGTGAATCCGGCCGCGCTGCGGCAGTTGGAAGGCCTGTCCCCGCTTGCCCCGGCAGCTAAGCCCGAAGCCGCGATGGTACGGCCTGTTATCCATAAGCCGCATCTGCATTTATACCATCGCGCCACACCTCAGGCGCCCAGGCCGCTTACACCGGCCAAACCCGCCAATCCGGCTCCATCGGTGAAACCCACGCCCGCGCCGAAGCCTGTCTTGCCTGAACCCTCTCTCCCACCCATCGCGCGCATCGAGTTCGCGCCGGGCAGTGCCACCCTGTCCGCCGAGGCCATGGCCGCGCTAAAGCCGTTCTGCACGGCCAGCGCGCCCGTGCCAGTGGTTGCGCGCGCGCCAGCCGACCCCAATGACCCCTCAAGCGCCATGCGGCTTTCCCTGAACCGTGCCTTTGCGATCCGCGATGCGCTGACCGCCTGCGGTGTAGCTGCCAGCCTTATCATTCCCCGTGCGGCCGGCAGCGCGCCCGGCGCGGATGACAATGAAGCCCTGATTGGAGCAAGCGCCACGCCATGACCAAGCCGACCAGCTATCTCATCCGCATGGTTCTGTTCTGCCTGGTGGTTTATGGCGGCGCGGCGGCACTTTCGCCGGTTCTGGCGCATTTCTTCATGGCCAATCCGGTCATCAACTCAGTCATCTTCGCGGTCGAGATCTTCGGCGTGTTCTGGAACATCCGGCAGGTGCAGCGCCTCTACCCCGAGGCCGCCTGGGTGGAGGAATTCCGCCGCAACCGCCAGAAACTGGTGGAAGCCCAACCACCTAGCCTGCTCGCCCCGATGGCGCGCATGTTGCACGGCCGTGCCGATGGCGAGCGGCGGATCACGCTCTCTGGCCAGTCCATGCGCACGATCCTGGATGGCGTTTCATCCCGGCTCGACGAATCCCGTGAACTCTCCCGCTACATCACTGGGGTGATGATCTTCCTTGGTCTGCTCGGCACCTTCTGGGGGCTGCTGCATACGGTCTCCTCGGTCGCGCAGGTTATCAACGGCATGAGCCTTACCGGCGGCGGCGATGTGAACGCTATGTTCGCGCAGTTGAAGTCCGGCCTTGCCAAACCGTTGGCGGGCATGGGCACGGCGTTCTCGGCCTCCATGTTCGGCCTTTCCGGCGCGCTGATTCTGGGGTTTCTGGACCTCACCGCCGGCCAGGCGATGAACCGCTTCTTCAACGAGCTGGAAGAATGGCTTGCCACCCTTACGCGCCTGGGCACTGGCGCGCTCGGCGGTGATGGCGAAGGCAGCGTGCCCGGCTATGTTCAGGCGCTGCTGGAACAGACCGCCGAGAACATGGACCAGTTGCAGCGCCTTCTTACCCGCAGCGAGGAAGGCCGCACCCAGGGCAACAACGCCCTGCGCGCCTTGAGCGAGCGCATGGCTGACCTTGGCGACACGCTGCGCCTGCAACAGCAGCTGATGGAAAAAGTAGCCAGCGCGCAAATGGCGCTTTCCCCGGCACTCGCCCGGCTTTCCGACACCAAAAGCAGTGGTGACGATATTTCCCGCGCGCATCTCAGGAATATTGAATTGCTGCTGAACCGTTTCATGACCGAAGCTGAACAGGGCCGCGCCCAGGGCATTGCGGATCTGCGCAACGACTTGCGCCTGCTGACCCGCACCATCTCGGCGCGGTTGGATGAACCCCGCTCATGAGCCGCCGGCGCGGCAACGGCGCCAACGGGCTGGAAGCCTGGCCCGGCTATGTGGATGCGCTCTCCACATTGCTCATGGTCACCATTTTTGTTCTGCTAGTGTTTGTGCTGGCAGAAGCGTTTCTTTCCACAGCACTTACGGGGTCGGATAACACGATCAGCGTGCTGCGCGAGCAGATTGCCGAGCTGACACAAAGCCTTTCGATGGAGACATCGAAGGATACCACATTGTCTCAGGAGCTGGCCGCACTGAACGCGCAACTTGCCACCGCGCAAACCGCGAACACCAGCCTTACCCAGCAGCTTGCCACGGACACGACCACCATCTCCGGGCTGCAGTCTTCACAGAAATCCCTGCAGGACCAACTTTCCGATGCGCAGGCCGAAGCCGCCTCTGCCGCCGGGCGCATCGCCGCGCTGCAGGCCGCGAGCGGCGGCGATTTGCAATCCCAACTCACCAGCGCGCAGACACTGAACAAGCAGGATGCGGCGCAGATTGCGCTGCTCAACCAACAGCTGGCGGCGTTGCGCGCGCAGCTTGCGGCGTTGCAGGTGGCGCTGAACGCAGCCCAAACCGCCGATGCCAAGGACAATGTGCAGATTGCTGACCTCGGCAAGCAGCTCAACGAGGCGCTGGCCCGCAAGGTTGAGGAGTTGCAGCAATATCAAAGCGTATTTTTCAAGACGCTCTCCCAAAGCCTGGCGGGCGAGAAAAATATAAAAGTCGTCGGAGACCGTTTCGTATTCGAGAGCGACGTGCTGTTTCCCTTAGACCAGGCCACCATCACCCCGGCTGGCAAGATGGAAATCGCGCAAGTAGCGAAGGCCGTAAAAGTGATTATTGGAAAAATCCCGCCCAAGGTGAACTGGGTGCTCTCGGTGGACGGCTATGCCGATGCACAACCAATCAGGGGCGGGCCTTACAAATCCAACTTTGACCTATCAACGGCCCGGGCGCTGGCGGTGCTGGACTTACTGGTGGCAGATGGGGTGCCCGAAAACCGTCTTATTGTCTCCGGCATGGGGGCGAACAACCCCATTGCCACCGGCACCACACCGGCTGATTACGCTCAGAACCGGCGTATTGAATTCCGCCTTACGACACCATGAATGAAGCCACCGCCATGCAGAAGGCCGCACTGCGGCGCCTGATGCTGGCGCGGCGCCAAACACAGAACCCGGCGCTCGGCCATGAGTTAGCCAAACACGTGCTGGCAAGCGGCATCATTCCAAAAGGCGCGGTGGTGGGTGGCTTCTCCCCGATGCGCGGCGAGATCGATATCATGCCCCTGCTGCACGCGCTGCACGCGCGCGGCCACCGCCTAGCGCTGCCGGAAACCCCGCCGCCAGGCAACGCGCTGATCTTCCGCGCCTGGACGCCATCCACCCCCCTGCTGCCAGGCCGTTATAAAACCCAGCATCCGGAGGGACCGGCCCTTATACCAGATTTCCTGCTGGTGCCGCTGCTGGCGTTTAATCTTCGCGGTCTCCGGCTTGGCTATGGTGGCGGCTATTACGACCGCACCCTGGCCGCCCTGCCCGATGCGTTTCGGCTTGGCTGTGCTTTCGCGGCGCAGGAAATGGAAAACATCCCCACGGAGCCAACCGACCTGCCGCTGCACGCCATCGCCACAGAAGCCGGTGTTCAATTCGCGGCTTCGCAGCCATAGTCCGCATCCGGCAAGTCATTTGAAACTTGTAGCCTTGCCGCGGTGATCACATCTACTGTCAGCATTCTCTGGCGGAAAAAGGGTCAACGCCATGTCCAACATTCTTGAGCCGGGTAAACTCAACGCTCTCCCCGCGGGATGGCAGCTGGACGCGAATGGAAAATCCATCACGCAAGATTTTTCTTTCAGGAATTTCGCGGAAGCTTTTTCATTCATGGCGCATGTGGCGCTGTTGGCCGAAAAGGCGGACCATCACCCTGACTGGTCGAATTCCTACAACAAGGTGAGCATTACGCTTTCAACCCACAGTGCTGGCGGCGTGACGAAGAAGGACGTGGCGCTGGCGGAGGCGATCAGCAACGTCGTCCGGCCGCCGCGATAGGCTTATTTGCCCGGCGCTACCGGCACCCAGCGCGGGCCTGGATTATCGCCCTGCGGCGTGGTGCCAGTGATTAGAAACACCGCTGGGTTATCGCCCAGCCCTTCGACCTGCTTGCGGACATCCGGCGCCGTGGCCACTGTTACGCCATCTACCTGCTGGATCACGTTCCCCGCCACGATTCCCGCTTTTGCCGCCGGGCCTGTTGCAGAGGTAATGGAAACACCGTCCGCCGCCGGCTTGCCCGCCAGCCCTAGCCCGTAGGCGGGAAGTGTTACCGGGCCTGGCGGCGGCATTTGCTTTTGGGGGATGCTGTCATCGCGCGCTGGCGGCGGTGCGGCAATAACAAGCTGCGCCTGCTGCGCCGCACCATCACGAACAAACGCCACGGCTACGTTTTGTCCGGCCTGAAACTCCGCGGTGCGGATGAACAGCGCGCGGGGGTTTGTAATCGGCCGACCTCCCAGCGCGGTAATCACATCGCCCGGCCGCAATACGCCATCAGCCGGGGAACCGTTTGCCACCGCGCCCACCAGTGCCCCCTTGACGCTGGGCAATTTCAAAACCGTTTGTATCGCGGGCGTCACCTCCTCCGTCGCCACGCCCAGCCAGCCGCGCGTCATCTTCCCCTCATGGGCCAGAGCCTCGGCCACCGGCTCAGCCATGGCCGAAGGGATGGAAAAGCCAATGCCGTCGGAAGTGCCCGCGGGCGCATAAATGGCTGAATTCACCCCGATCACCTGCCCTTGCAGATTGAACAGCGGCCCGCCGGAGTTGCCCTTGTTGATGGCGGCATCTGTTTGGATGAAATCATCGAATTTCGTATCGCCAATCCGCCGGTGCAGGGCGCTCACGATGCCCGCCGTGTTGGTGCCCGGCATACCAAACGGGTTGCCCACCGCCAGCACCCAATCTCCCACACGCATTTTTGTGGAATCGCCGAAGGGCACATAGGGCAGCTTGTGCCCGGCATTTATTTTCAGCACCGCGAGATCGGCATCCGGATCCAGCCCCGCGATGACAGCCGGATAGACCGTACCATCCGGGAAGGTGACCGTGACGTTGCTGGCGCCATTCACCACATGGTTATTGGTGAGAATGTAGCCTGAAGGGTCGAACACGAAGCCTGACCCCAGCGATTCAACCGTTTTTGGCGGCGGAATAACGGTTGCAGCGGTATTGCTGGGGCCTGTGTCATCGCTATCGTCATCGCCGCCCTGCGATGAATTGCTCGTATCCGGCGCCATGGACGCGATGCTGACCACGGCTGGCGCCACCTTGGCGGCAAGATCCGCCAGGGCGGGCGGCAGATCGGCGGCATGTGCCGCCGGAGCGGCAAGCAGGAACAAGGCAGAAAACATACGCGGCAGACATTTCATAAGGCGAGAGTGGCGAGACCGGACGATCTTCGCAAGAGGGGACGAGTGGTCTATCTGAGTACCATGACTGAAGCAGACATTCGCGAAGCTCTCGCCCCGTTTAACATTGGCCGCCGGATTGAAGGCGTGCATGTGCAGGATGGCCTTGTGCAGGTGAGCCTGCGCGCCACCAGGGAAGAAGCCGCAGCGCTTGAGCCCCTGCGCGGGGACATCGAGGCGCGGCTGAAGGCTCTGCCCGGCGTGCAATCCGCCGCCGTGGTGCTCACCGCCCAT
This sequence comes from Rhodospirillales bacterium, assembly GCA_018971905.1. Taxonomy (GTDB): domain Bacteria; phylum Pseudomonadota; class Alphaproteobacteria; order Acetobacterales; family Acetobacteraceae; genus Acidocella. The sequence goes on from JAGWZS010000093.1 coordinate 6,394, forward strand.
TCCGGCCAGCCCGCGGCACCCGCCAGCCCAGCGCCGGAAGCCCCCCTGCTGCCGGATGTGAAGCATATCGTCGCGGTTGCCTCCGGCAAGGGCGGTGTCGGCAAATCCACCGTGGCGGTGAACCTTGCCGTGGCGTTGGCCCAGCGCGGGCTGAGCGTCGGGCTGCTGGACGCGGATATTTACGGCCCTTCCCTGCCCAAACTGCTCGGGCTGAACACCAGGCCCCCTGTTAAAGACAACATGATGCAGCCGCTCACCGCCTTTGGCATCAAGGCAATGTCCATCGGCTTCATGGTGCCGGAGGACAAGGCGATGGTCTGGCGCGGCCCGATGGTGATGGGCGCGCTCAACCAATTGCTCGGTCAGGTGAACTGGGGTGCGCTTGATGTTCTGGTGGTGGATATGCCGCCCGGCACGGGCGATGCGCAGCTCACCATGGCGCAGAAGGCAAAACCGTCTGGTGCGGTTATCGTCTCCACCCCGCAGGACCTGGCCTTGATGGACGCGCGGCGCGGCGTGCAGATGTTTGGCCAGGTGGGCATTAAGGTGCTCGGCGTGGTGGAGAACATGTCCTATTTCTGCTGCCCCAATTGCGGCCACCGCTCGGAGATATTCAGCCATGGCGGCGCCAGGGCAGAGGCTGAAAAGATGGGCGTGCCCTTCCT
>JAGWZS010000094.1 GCA_018971905.1 Rhodospirillales bacterium
CAATGTTTTCATTAAGGAGCGGGGAATGTGAAAGCCGTGCAGCGGCAGCACGCCCCGGGCGTCCGGGTCCAGCCAGTGCAGGGAGCGGCTCTCCCGCGATTCCGCCATTGGGAATAGCCCCAGCCGGTAGGCGCGGAGCAGCAGATCTGGTGTGAGGACGAATGGCCGCGCGGACATGGGGGAATTTCACACCCAAGCGGGGGATTTGCCAAGCGTGGTTTGCTGTGCCATCGGCAGGCTGGCGTGACAGAACCGGACAGCCACAAGCTCGGGACACTTGAGATTGGCCGATTTATCGCCGCCAGTGTGGTGGTGTTCACGCATGTACCGTGGCTGATGCAGCGGTTTGCTGCTGACCCAGGGAAGCTGCTGTTTGGCGGCTGGCTGCCGCCGGCACCCATCGCGGTGCAATATTTCTTCGTGCTCAGCGGATTTGTGATGCTGGTTGCCCACCACAGGGATTTTGGCAAGCCGGGTGCGGCTTGGCGCTTTTGGTGGCGGCGCGCCTGCCGTATCTACCCGATGTATTGGCTGGCGCTGGGGGCGCTGGTTTATTATTATTATCCGCTGGCCAGGCCGTTCACCTGGGTGCAGCTGATGACGTTGCTGCCTGGCAATTTTAACGAATGGGTGGGGCCGGCGTGGTCTTTGCGGTATGAGATCGCGTTTTACCTCATGTTCGGGCTGTGCCTGCTGCCGCGTATTGGCAAACTGGTCATGGCGGCCTGGATGGTGGTGGTGTTTTGGGTGTGCCGGCCGGATTTTTTGAGAAAACCGCTGGACCCCGGCTTGCCGCAGGCGGTGAAGCATCTGATCTTCCCGGACGGCGCACGGTTTTTCTCAGGCGAGGAGATATTGTTTTTTGGCGGGCTGCTGTGCGGATGGCTGTATCTGCGCCACCCCATGGGCCGCCGCGCCGCCTGGGGGCTGCTCTGGCTTGGGGTGGCTTGGGTTGCCGCTTGTATGCCGTTGCTTCATGGCGGCTATGATTACGTGAAGGGCGCGTGGGAGCCGGTGATTGCCATGGGGTACGGCAGCGTGATTCTGGCGCTGGCGAATTTGGAGAGGGGCGGAGCGCTGCGCACCGGCCGGGCGGCGGTGTTGATGGGGCAGATTTCCTATCCGCTTTACATATTGCACATGGTATGCGTGACGCTGCTGCTGACCTGGTTTTACGGCAGGCTGCATCTTAGCCTGGCGGGGCAATATGCGGGGCTGGTGGCGGGAATTGCGCTGGTTTACGGGCTTTGCGCGGTGGCGGCCCTGCTTGTTGACCAGCCTTTGCAGCGATGGCTGCGCAGGGGCACGAAAAAACCCCAGGCCATTAGCCCGGGGTTGGCGGCGCCGCCTTAAGTTTGGCGCTTGGGTTGTGCTTCAGCGCACGGTTGAAGACATGGCCCAGAAATGACCGTGAACCAGGCCGTCGTCATAATGGTCAAAATCATCACGGTCATTGGCGGGTTCCTCGCGCTGAGGCTGGGCGGTGCGGTTGGGGAGCGGGCTGGTACGGCGTGCCAGATTCCTGCCATTTGCGCCAGAACCGCCGGGCAAGCTGTTTGGGGTGGTATGGGCACGCATGGGGATGATCCTTGAAGCAAATGGGCCTTCACCAACGCGGCGGGGGGAAGGGTGGATGGAAAGTACCGCGCGGTGAAGTTAAGAGTGAAGTTATTTACATTGCGCTGCACACACCAGCGGAATTCTGGCGGATCTACGCAAAGCAGTGCGTGACTTTACTGTAAATTTTTGCAAAATGTAAAATATGTCAAAAATTATGATCGGTAAAACCATCAGGCGGCTGCGGATGGAGCAGGGCTTCACACAGCAGGGGTTTGCACAGAAACTCGGAATTTCAACATCTTATTTGAACCTCGTGGAGCATGACCAGCGGAATGTGACGGCTTCGTTGTTGTTCAAGCTGACGGATATTTTGAAGGTTGACCTTGCGGCGCTCTCGGGCACGCAGGAGCGGGAGTTTGAGGTGGCGCTGCGGGAGGTGTTTACCGACCCGCATATTGGCGCGGAGCCGGTGCCAGAGGCGGAGTTGCAAGCACTGGCGGCGGCACCCAACGCGGCGCGGGCTGTGCTGGCGCTGCACCGGGCGCTGGCGGGCGCGCGGGAGGAGGGTGGCGGGATTACGCTGCCCTCGGGCCGGAAAATTCTGCTGCCGACCGAAGAGGTGCGGGATTTTTTCCATGCCCATGAAAACCACTTTCCGGCGCTGGAGGATGCGGCCGAAACCATAGGCAAGGCGTTGGATGTGGCGGCGGTTGGCTCCACCCATGCGCTGGCGGAGCGGTTGCGGCGCAACCATGGGCTAGTGGTGAGCGTGCAACCCTTGCCCGGCGCCTTGCGCGTGTTTGATGCGGCGAGCCGGATGCTGACACTCTCTGAGGATTTGCCGCGCGAGAGCCGGGGGTTTCAGATGGCGTTTCAGCTGGCGCTGCTGGAGGCGCGCGCACAAGTGGAGGCGATTGTGAAGCGCGCCGAGCCGAGCACGAAGGACGCCGCGGAGCTGCTGCGAATTGGGCTGCTGAACTACGTGGCCGGGGCGTTGATGATGCCTTACGAGGCGATGCTGAACGCAGCACGGGAGTTGCGTTATGATGTGGAGGCGCTGGCGGCGCGGTTTGGTGTCTCCTACGAGCAAACCTGCCACCGGCTATCCTCCATGCAGCGGGCGGGGGCGCGGGGCGTGCCGTTTTTCTTTCTGCGGGTGGACCCGGCGGGCAATGTAAGCAAGCGGTTTTCCGCCGCCGGGTTTCCGTTCATGCGGTATGGCGGCACCTGCCCGCGCTGGGTGGCGCATTCGGCTTTTGCCACACCGGGGGCCATACGGGTGCAGGTGGCCCAGCTTTCCGCCACCGAGACGTTTTTATGCTTCGCGCGCACCATAACCGGCCGTCCGGCGCGCTGGGGGGAGCCGCCGCCGGTGCGGGTGATCGCCATGGGGTGCGATGTAAGCCATGCGCGGGAGGTGGTGTATGGGGACGGGCTGGATTTGGTGGCGGCGGCGGTGGGGATTGGGCTTTCATGCCGGTTGTGCGAGCGGCAGGATTGCCGCTCCCGTGCGTTTCCGCCGATTGCGCACCGGCTGGCGCTGAGCCCGGATTTAACGAGTGCGAGCCCCTACCGGTTTAAAGCGATGCCGGGGGAGAAAGCCTGATGGCCAGGCAGCGGGCGGATGTGATGCTGGTGGAGCGCGGGCTGGTGGAAAGCAGAGCCAAAGCGCAGGCGCTGATTATGGCCGGGCTGGTTTACGCGGGTACGAAACGGGTAGCCAAGGCGGGGGACACGCTGCCGGACGATGTGGAGATTACACTGAAGGGGCAGGAGCACCCTTGGGTTTCGCGCGGCGGGGTGAAGCTGGCGCATGGGCTGGCGCATTTTGGGCTGAACCCGGCAGGGCTTGTTTGCCTGGATGTTGGGGCTTCCACTGGAGGTTTCACGGATGTGCTGCTGCAAGCAGGGGCTGAAAAAGTTTACGCCGTGGATGTGGGGCATGGGCAATTGGCGTGGAAATTACGCTCCGACCCCCGCGTGGTGGTGATGGAAAAGACCAATGCGCGGCATTTGACGGCAGAAATGATTGCTGAGCCGATCGCGGCGGTGGTGTGCGATGCGAGTTTTATAGGCCTGCAAACGGTGCTGCCTGCCGCCTTGGGATTATGCGCGCCAGGTGCTTTCGCGGTGGCGCTGATAAAGCCGCAATTCGAGGCTGGGCCAGGGCAAGTTGGCAAGGGCGGGGTGGTGCGTGATGCAATGGTGCATGAGGAGGTGTGCGCGCGGATTGAAAACTGGTTTGCGGGGCTACCGGGGTGGGAGGTGCTGGGAATAACACCCAGCCCGATTAAAGGCCCGGAGGGGAATGTGGAGTTTTTGATTGGGGCGCGGAGGGTTGGTTAGAGTGAAGTGGGCATTGAGGTGAGATGATCCAGCGCCCGCTTCACTTTTTAACGGCCTCTTAGAGCAACTGGCGCCTTCTGCGTGCCGGAGAGCACTTGCGAAATCCATTCCGGGGATTGCGGCTGGGTCAAACCCAGACGGTCAAGTGCTGCGACCAGATCGTTCCAGCATGCATCTTCCTGATTCACATTGACCAGGTTTCCGCCGGGAAAGGAAAGCAAAAGACAAATTATGCCGCCCACGTAAATATCTGCTTCATAGGCAACGATATCCGTGGCGTCTTTCAACGCAAGCCGTGCATTTTTGAGGATGATTTCGTCGCCAACCAGAACCGGTTTGGCATCGCGGCGGATCCACGCAGTTAGTCGTTTATTGATCCAATCCACAAGGCTCATGGCTGACTCCAATGAAGGTGGGTCACATAGCTGAAAACATCTTCTCCGGATTTCTGACCCCAGGAGCTACCGAGCAAGCCAAAACCAAACCCCGAGATGATACCACCCGTCAAGCAGGCGCCGCCCTCGGTAACCTCTCCAACAATCGGAATGGTGAGCGACGGAGACAGGAATGCGGCAGCCGTGGCGCACCCCGCCCATGCGCCGGACCAGCCGAAGCCGGTCCCACCGATTAATGCTCCAGCCTGTCCCGCAGCAACCTTGCCGCGCTGCCCGGATGGCGCCGTGGCGATCAAGACGGCGGAAACGGCCACCTGCAACACCACGCTTCCATTCCCGGCAATTTTCATGCTCACGCTAAGCCGGTTCACCACCGCGCGCGTTTTACCAACACTTTCCAGAACTGCTTCGAGACTTCCTTTTTGTTTTAAAAGTTTTTCGAGTGTCGGCAGATTGTCAGAGGGCTTCAAAATCTCAGAATAGAGCCTGCCGAAAGGGCTCAATTTGGATCGTGATTCGGCGAGAATGGCATTGCGCTGTTCAATGAGCGCGTTCGCTTCGGCGGCCGTAACGTCTGCGCGCTGATGCAATAAATTGGCCTGCTTCTGTAACGCTTCATTCAATTGATTATAGATATCGCGCTGATAGCTATCCCAGCTGAGATTGGTTCCGACCCCAAAGGCACCGCTGGTGACGGCCGTGACGGCATATGAGTAATCATAGGCGCTTGGTTCTGTCTCACTCATGGCCACATCTATCTCCGGTCAACCAGATAACGCGTCGTGATTCCAGTATTATATCCCTGGGGCAGAGCCTGGCAGAAGCTTAAAAGCTACAGTGAATTGAGCGTAACCGGCATAGAATTTATTTTGTTTTTAGTAAAAGCGAATGGTCAGCTAGAACAAAAAGCCGGCCCGGTTGGCCTGGCCTTTTTGGCAGTAATTGAGGCTCAAGAAGCGCTTTTGATCGCCGCAGCTTTTACATCGTCGTCGACATGTTCGGCGAAGGTTGCGAAATTATCGGCGAAACGTTTGACAAGGCCCTTCGCGGCCACATCGTAAGCAGATTTGTCGGCCCAGGCCTGGCGGGGGTCGAGGACTTCGTCCGGCACGTTGTTTACGTGGGTGGGGATGGCGAGGCCAAAGAACGGGTCGGTGCGGTATTCGGCATCGTCGAGCTCGCCGGAGAGCGCGGCGTTGAGCAAAGCGCGGGTGTGTTTGATGGACATGCGCTGGCCCACGCCATAGGCCCCGCCGGTCCAGCCTGTGTTCACCAGCCAGCAATGGGCGCCGTGCTGGTTGATGAGTTTTTGCAGCAGCTTGCCGTAAATTTGCGGGTGGCGGGGCAGGAAGGGCGCGCCGAAGCAGGTGGAGAAGGTGGCCTGCGGCTTGCTGCCCATGCCTTTCTCAGTGCCTGCCACGCGCGCGGTGTAACCAGAGAGGAAATGATACATGGCCTGCGCCGGGGTGAGGCGTGAGATGGGGGGCAGTACGCCAAACGCATCCGCCGTGAGCATGACAACGTTTTTGGGAATGCCGCCGCGCCCGGAAAGCTCCACATTCGGGATGAATTCCACCGGATAGCAGGAGCGGGTGTTCTCGGTGAGGGTGTTGTCCGTCAGGTCCAGATTGCCGAGCGGGTCGGCGACCACATTTTCCAGCACGGCGCCGAAGCGGTGGGAGGCCGCCCAAATCTCGGGCTCGTTTTTCTGGCTGAGGTCGATGACCTTGGCGTAGCAGCCGCCTTCGAAGTTGAACACGCCATCCGCCGCCCAGCCGTGCTCGTCATCGCCGATGAGCCGGCGGGTGGGGTCTGACGAGAGGGTGGTTTTGCCGGTGCCGGAGAGGCCGAAGAACAGCGCCGCGTCCTCCTTGGGGCCGATATTGGCCGAGCAATGCATGGGCAGCACGCCTTGCGGCGGCAGCAGCCAGTTCATCACCGTGAAGATGGATTTCTTGATCTCGCCCGCATATTCGGTGCCGGCGATGATGATGGTTTTCTCGGCAAAAGAGAGCGCGATGGCGGTGGTGGAGCGGATACCGTCGATTTCCGGGTCGGCCTGGAAATGCGGCGCGTGGAGAATGACGTAATCCGGTTCAAACCCGGCGAGGTCGCTATGCTTCGGGCGGATGAACATGTTGCGAGCGAAGAGCGCGTGCCAGGCGCCGGTGGTGACGAGCCGCACCCGGATGCGGTGGGCAGGGTTGGCACCGGCATAGAGGTCTTGTGTGAACAGCTCCTGCCCCTGGAGATAAGCCTGCACGCGGGATTTAAGCTGGGTAAATTTTTCTTTCGGCAATTTCTGGTTGATTTTGCCCCACCACACATCGGCGGTGGTTTCCGGCTCGTCGGCCACGAATTTGTCGGCCACCGAGCGGCCGGTATGCACGCCGGTGCGCACGATAAGCGCGCCGTCAGCCGCAAGGCGGCCCTCGCCCTTGCGCAAGGAGTGCGCGACCAGCGCCGGGGCGGTGAGGTTGGCATGAAGGGTGGTGGCGGTGCGCACGCCGGTGCCCTCCAGGGGCCCGGAAGCGTGGAATATGGCGGTTTCAGTCATCGGGCGGGCTCCTTGAGGAAAGCCTTCACTTTGGTTGTCTTTCATAGGCGGGG
>JAGWZS010000095.1 GCA_018971905.1 Rhodospirillales bacterium
GGTGACGCGCTCCAGTTCGTGCATCGAAAGGGATTTGGGGTCCAGCCGGATGCCGCCCTTGGCCCCGCCAAAGGGCAGGTTCACGGCCGCGTTCTTCACCGTCATCCAGGCGGAAAGGGCCATCACCTCTTCCAGCGTGACATCTGGGTGATAGCGCACGCCGCCCTTGCCCGGCCCGCGCGAAAGGCTGTGCTGCACGCGATAACCTTCAAAATGCGCGATCTCGCCGCTGTCGAGCTGGATGGGTACATCCACGATCAGAACCCGCTTGGGGCGGCGCAGAGTGCCAGACCAGCGGGCAAGCTCACCCATGTAGGGCAATACACGGTCTACCTGGGCGAGGTAGGTGCCCCAGGGGCTTTCAGGTGTGGGTGATACATAAGACAAACTGCCAAGCTGGGTGGCGGCGTGGTGCGTATCGGGCAAGACGGTCTCCTCTGGCTGGGTTACCTTCTGGTTTTTGCGCCCCATGGGCGGGCTGACGCGGCCATGCGACCGCGCGCAGCCAGCCTCAGGCTACACCCGAACAGAAACGGCAGCCAGAAGGCTGCAATGCAGCCAGGGAATTGGTGCCACGCGCTGCCCGATAGGGAGGGCTATTTGGTTTGAGAGACCAGCGGCGTGGTGCTGGTTAGCGCCTGCGCGTAGCTGAGCGGCGTACCACCCGCGGAATAGCCGTTCTTTTGCAGGATATAGGCCATGACATCCTCATACTGGGCATGGCTGAGGCTGCCTGGGGAGGAGAGGGGCATTTGCTGCGCGACCATGGTGAACACGCTGCCAACGGTGGTGCCCGAGGTGGCGAAGCCAGGGCCAACCAAAGCCGGGCCAGCGCCGCCGGCCAAGCTGGCACCGTGGCACATCGCGCAGCTTTGGGCAAAAACGGCCGCGCCGGCCGTGGCCTGCGTGGCAGTGTAAAGGGAGGGGGGGCTGGCCGCCTGGGCGGCGGCGGCGAATAAGGAGGCAGCGAGGCTGAAGTTGAGAATTTTCAACATGTTTATAAAGCTTCCTGAGCTTGAAAAGCGCCCCCGCGCAGACCTATCGGCCTTCGCAGGCGCACCATTTCACTACTCCTACCCGTGCCGCGGTGTAAAGGCAGGCAGGCAGGCCGCCTGCCCAAGGCGGCGGCGCAAGGCCGCGTGCCGGGGACTGGCGATGTCCGCCAGGGTGTAACGGTCCAGCACGGCCAGCAAGGCGCCAACCGCTTGATCTAAAATGCCTTCCAGCCCGCAAGCGCCGCGGATGGCGCAGCGCCCACCGGCCTGGCAATCCGCCAAGGCCATCTCCGGTTCCAATGCCCGCACCACATTGCCGATGCCGATTTCCGCCGCCGGACGGGCAAGACGCACCCCGCCGTTTCTGCCTCGCAATGTCTCCACCAAGCCCGCCTGACCCAGGCGATGCACCACTTTGGTCATGTGGTTTTCAGACACTTGATAAGCCTGCGCGATTTCGGAAATCATTGCCAATCGCTCTGGCGCCAATGCCAGATAGGTCAACGCCCTGAGTCCATAGTCGGTGAAGCGGGTGAAGTGCATAGCGCTGCCTAGCAGGCGCCTTTTGCCACTTCAATGCAACATAATTCTCACCGCCCACACTGAGGGGATTGTTTGATCCTTCCGCGCCCTTGTTGGGCTGTTCTACTTGGCGGCGTGGTGGCATCCGACTTGTCTTGCGAACCGTGCTCATAAGGACTAAGCATTTTCAATCGATCTTGCTACTGAACTTTGTTTTCTGCGTCATCCGCGCTGTTGACGATCTTTCTCTTCAAAATCGATCTTGGATGGCTTGTAACACATACTGTGTTGCGGGTTGCAACATATGACTGATTGAAAGGAAAATCGTCATGACAACTGGAACCGTGAAATTCTTCAATGCAACGAAGGGTTTTGGTTTTATCCGGCCAGATAACGGCGGCGAGGACGTGTTTGTGCATATTTCTGCGGTTGAACGCGGCGGCATGAGCGCGATCACTGAAGGCCAGAAGCTGAGCTTCGACATTGTGCAGGACCGCCGGAGTGGCAAAAATGCCGCGGACAATATCAAGGCGGCATAACACCACGCCTTGCTGCGCTGGTTTTTTGGAATGAAATAAGGCGGCCATTGGCCGCCTTATTTACGTTGAAGCCGGGACGAATTTTTATCCGTCCCGGGGTAAGAAATTTATGCCAACGCCGCGCAGAAACGCTGAATGCGGGCACATGCCTCGCGCAGCGCCTCGGTTGATGTGGCATAAGAAATGCGGAAATGACCCGGGAAGATAAAGGCCGAGCCATGCACCGCGGCCACTCCTTCTTCATCCAGCAGGGCAATGACGAAGTCCTCATCCGTCTCGATTTTCTTGCCCTTTGGTGTGGTTTTGCCCAGGCAGCCCTGCATGGAGGGGAACACGTAAAACGCCCCCTCTGGCTTGTGGCAGGCCAGGCCCTTGGCCTGATTCAACATCTCCACGACCAGGTCGCGGCGCTGCGCGTAAACCCGCGCCATCTCCGCCAGCGCATCTTCCGGCCCGTTCAGCGCCGCAACCGCCGCCGCCTGGCCAATTGAGGAGGTGTTGGAGGTGGACTGGCTCTGCAGCTTGTCCATCGCTTTAACCAGCTGCACCGGCGCGCCGCAGAAGCCGATGCGCCAGCCCGTCATGGCATAGGCCTTGGAGCAGCCGTTCATGGTGATGGTGCGCTCCTTCAGCTTCGGCTCCACCTGCACGATGGTGGCGGGCTTGAAGCCGTCATAAGCCAGCTTCTCATAAATATCGTCGGTAAACACCCACACATGCGGGTGCTTCAGCAGCACATCACAGATGGGGCGCAGATCTTCAGCCGAATACGCCGCGCCGGTGGGGTTGCTGGGGGAGTTCAGGAAGAACCATTTGGTGCGCGGCGTAATGGCCGCCTCAAGATCCTCAGCCCGCAGCTTGAAGCCATTATTCTGGGAGCACGGCACAAAAACCGGCGTACCCTCGGCCAGCTGCACGATGTCCGGATATGAAACCCAGCATGGGGTGGGGATGATGACCTCATCCCCAGCCTGGACCGTGGCCAGCATGGCATTGAAGATGACCTGCTTGCCGCCGGTGGAGACAATGATTTCCTCCGGCTTGTAGTCGATGCCGCTGTCGCGCAGGAATTTTGCTGCCACCGCCTTGCGCAGGGCCGCCGTACCGGCAACGTCTGTGTATTTTGTGTCGCCCTCGTGAATGGCCTTGATCGCCGCCTGCTTAATGTGATCGGGGGTATCAAAGTCCGGCTCACCAGCAGAAAGGCTGATAATATCCCGGCCTTCTGCTTTGAGTACCCGCGCCTTGGTGGAAATGGCGATGGTCTGGCTCGGGCTGATGCGGTTCAGGCGGTCGGCGATCAATGTCATGGGTCGTTCTCAACGAAGTTTGGAGGCTGCGCTCTCCTAAACCTCCGCAACGGCGGGCGCAAATCTGTTTGCCGCAACGCGCCTGCACCTTTAAGTAGAAGCCGCCCACTCGCGGCATTTCGCCGCCAGGCACTACAATCCTGCCTTGGAGATATTGATGGCCGTTGCAAAAATTATAAAACTGGTACCCCTTGCGGGTATCGCTTGCCTGCTGAGCGTTTCCGCCATGGCGCAGACCGCGCCCGGCTCGGCGCCGGTTGCTGGCACGATGGCGCCGATCCCCCCGGGCACGATGGCACCAGCGGAGGCAAAGGCCAGCCACCGCAAACACAGCAGGCATGAGCTGCTGCCTTCGGATCAGCAATTCTCCACTGAAAGCGCCGCTGCCGCACACTGCCCCAACAGTACGGTGGAATGGACGGCCCTGACCCGCAGCAAAGCCTATCATGGCAGCAAGTCCAGATATTTTGGCAAGACCAAGCATGGCGCCTATGCCTGCAAGTCTGACCTGGATGCGGCCGGTTTCCACGAGGCCAAGAACTGACTAAACAGGCGCGATGGCCCGAGCCGTCTCAAATTTTGAAAGGAATACACCTTGGCCGAAATCAACATCGTCACCCTGCCATCCGGCGTGAAATACGAGGACCATGTCGTCGGCACTGGTGAAACACCAAAGCAGGGCCAGATGGTTACCGTGCATTATACGGGCTGGCTGGATGAGAACGGCACCAAAGGCCGGAAATTCGATTCCTCCCGCGACCGCGGGCAACCCTTCACCTTCAAGCTGGGTGTTGGGCAGGTCATCTCGGGATGGGATATCGGGGTTTCCACAATGCAGGCCGGTGGCCAGCGCACCTTGGTGCTGCCGCCCGAGCACGGCTACGGGCAGCGTGGGGCTGGCTCTGTGATTCCCCCCGGCGCGACGCTGATCTTTGATGTGGAGCTGATCAGCTTCAGCTAGCCGCCGGCAGCAAAACCCGCGCAACCGGGCGGCGGTGCCTGCCAATGCGCCGCCGCTCCCGCGCGACTTGCACAAGCGCTTCGAAAGAACGCTTCACAGCCGCCACATCGCCAGTACGCCGCTCCAGCGCGCGCAAGCAGAAATGTACCCTGGCCATGCCTTGGTAGTAATCGGTGAAGCTGTAATTCAGCAGCCCACCGGTTACTGCCCCGGCAACCGGCACCATCTGCGCCATCAATTTTTCTGACAGCACCAGCCCGAACTGCCCCGCAGCACTGCGGATCAACAGATTTATGGTCAGATGGCTTACCCCCAGCCGCACCGCCCAATAGCCGGTTTCGGTCTGTTCGCCGCTCTCGTTCGGGCTGCCAAAGGCCAGCACCTCCAGGCAGGCGCGCCGGGCCTCCTCGGAAGATAGATCCTCCCCGGAATCCCGCGCCACCTCGGCAATAGAGCGTAGAATGGTCGCGGTGGTGAAGGGGATGTCAACAAATACGCCCGGGAACCCGGCAAAGCCGGTGACGGCACCGCTTGCCGTCGTGGCCAGGCGGTGCATCAAATTCTTGCGGGGTTTCTTGGGCCGGATGAAGCGCGGCGCGGCCTCCAACCCGAAAGTGGCATAGGCGTAACTGTTCCACAGCACATCCTCCACCGTATCCTGCGCCTTCTGCACGAAGTCGGACCAAGCCCGCCCGCCAATGCACTCCCCAGCCTGAACCACAGCGTTCTGCAGGCTTTCCACCTGCCGGCTGAACAGCGCCGTCAGTCGCACCAGCAGCCCACGAGAATCCGCCATCAGCACGGCGGCCTCCCAAAGCCACCCGCGCTCATGGTCGGTCAGAAAACCCGTCCGTTCGGCCAGATGCTCAGGAAAGGGGGGTAAAACGCTCATGGCCAGACCGAGATGCGCCCGGCCTGGCCATGACTCAAGGGTCTTTAAGGAAATTTCACTCCGCGGCGGCGGAAACACCCTTCACGGCCTGCACGATCTCGGCGAAGGACGCCGGATCATCATACGCGATGGCGGACAGAACCTTGCGGTCCAGCTCCAGCCCGGCCTGCTTCAGGCCAAAGATGAACTGGCTGTAGGTCAGCCCATGCTCACGCACGGCGGCATTGATACGCTGGATCCAAAGCGAGCGGAATTCGCGCTTCTTAACCCGGCGGTCACGATAAGCATAGCGCAGGGCCTTTTCCAGGCGCTCCAGCGCGATACGATAATTGGTCGAGGACCGGCCAACATAGCCCTTCGAAAGTTCGAGAACCTTCTTGTGGCGGGCGTGGGTCGTTACACCGCGTTTCACACGTGCCATTGTCTATCTCCTCCCTTACAGGCCGTACGGCGCCCACTGCTTCACGGTCAGGCCGTCAGCGTGGGTCAGGGTCTGGCTACCGCGGTTCTGGCGCTTGGCCTTCTGGGAGCGGGCATAAAGATTGTGGCGCTTCTTACCCGGGCCGGCCAAAACCTTGCCCGTGGCGGTGATCTTGAAGCGCTTCTTGACCGCAGATTTGGTCTTAAGCTTCGGCATTTCAGTCTCCTGATCGCATAACCCGCCCTAGCAAGGCGGGGTCCCGAGAATCGGGGCGGCGGCCAGGCATGCCTAAAGGCCCGGACACGCACGCATCACCTGTTACAGTTAAGCGGCGCCTATAAAGCCACTCCCCGCCCGTGACAAGAGGCTGAAAGCGGCGCAAAGTTCCATTATGCCAGGAAAAGCGCCCAACGCCGCCGCGCTATACGAGGCCGCGATGGCCCATGTGGCCCGCTACGCCACAACAGAGGCCAACCTGGCCCGCGTGCTGGCGCGCAGGGTTGACCGTTGGGTGCGGCAACAAGCAGCCGAACCAGATCAGGATGCAGGGGAGCTTAACGCCGCGGCTCGCCTTTCCAAAGCCGAAATTCCGGGCGTACTTGCACGGCTCAGGGACATTGGCGCCCTGAATGACCAAGCATTTGCTGCTTCGCGTGCGAAACGCTTAGGTCGGGCCGGCAAATCCCATCGGGCAACCGTTGCTCACCTGGCCGCCAAAGGCATTAAGGCACCAGATTTACCGGAAGACCCCCAGCGCGAACTTGCCGCTGCCTGCGCCTATTTGCGCCGACGCCGGGCGGGACCATTTGGCAATGCCCCCACAGATAAAGCACTGGCCGCTCTGGCAAGAAACGGCTTCACACAAGCCGCAGCACGGCGCGCCATGGCTCTTACTGCCGCCGAAGCTGAAGTGCTCATAAACTCTCTGAGCACGCCACCATCTTAGCCAGGCAGCTTCAAACCCGGCCAAAGAGGGCTCAGGCGAAGGTCAAAGGCTGCACCGCCTGATGGCGCCAAGCGCGACTGCTGAAAAAATATTCTTCTAAAGCATCGCTAAACCGTCCTCCTGAAGCCTGGACACCGCCTGGAGAAGAAGAGACCTGCGCCCTGCACCCGCCCCTCGCCGCTACCGTAGATTTCCGCTGTAGATTATGGCCTTCATCCATGAACCGCAGCACTTCCGGCGGCGCGGTTGGCTTGTCGCCCACCGTCGGCTCATAAATCTTTCCTGGAAGCGCTTGTGCC